>JAFSYO010000145.1 GCA_017449925.1 Stomatobaculum sp. | reverse complement strand
GCGCCCCCGGCCCCAGGCTCCTTGAGGAGTGCCGCGGTCTTGGTGGCTGCAGGACAGGGGAAGCGAAGATCACAAAAGGCTATAACCTGAAGGCGGACTATGTCATTCATACGCCGGGTCCTGTCTATTCCTTCCACAAACATCCGGAGATCCTGCTGGCCGGCTGCTACAGGAACTCCCTGGATCTTGCGCTGCAGCACGACATCCACGAGATCTCTTTCCCCGCGATCTCGACTGGGGTCTACGGATACCCGAAGAAGGAGGCGGCGAAGATCGCCGCAGGGACCGTCAGGGAATGGCTCCAGGCCCATCCGGACTATGAGATCCTGGTCCGGTTCGTCAGTTTCGGCACCTTCGACTATGACCTTTACAAGAAGGAGCTGCAGGAGCGCTGATCTGACCAGTTTTAAATACACAGAACGAAGGAGGGAAAGAATTCCCATGATCATTACAGGAACCCAGGCAAAGGCAGCGGACCGGTATGCGATCGACGTGCTGAAGATCCCTTCCCTGACTTTAATGGAACGGGCCTCCCGGTTCGTGGCAAATGCGGTCCTGGCTGCGGAAAAAAACGCGCCGGCC
This sequence comes from Stomatobaculum sp., assembly GCA_017449925.1. Next base: position 8,005 of record JAFSYO010000145.1, on the reverse strand, counting down.
GTGATCCTGTGCGGCGTCGGCAACAACGGGGCAGACGGGGTGTGCGTCGGAAAGATGCTTCGTGAAGCCGGACTTCAGCCGAAGGTCCTGATCTGCGGCAGCCTGGAGAAAGCCAGCTGGGAGTTCCTGCGCCAGCTGTCGGAGTTCAAAGCTTCAGGGGGCATTCCGGAGTATATCCATAAATCGGAGGACTTCCAGAGTGCCGCTGCTGAGGCAGTGCTGCTGGTGGATGCCGCCTTCGGGATCGGCCTGAAGCGGCCTCTGGAGGGGATATGGAAGGACGTCATCCTGGCGGCGGACAGTCTGGACTGTTGCCGCATCGCGGTGGATGTTCCCTCCGGGATCAATTCGGATACCGGCGAAGCGATGGGCGCGTATGTCAGGGCGGATGAGACCTTCACTTTCGGCAGGAACAAGACCGGCCTGACTACAGGCACCGGGGCAGCTGCCGCAGGGAGAATCTGCGTCTGCGACATCGGCATTCCGGATGAGGCCTATGATATGGTGATGAACACAAAGGAATAAAGCAAAAGTCCCCGGCATCAGCCGGGGACCTTTGCTTTTTCTGCGATATCCATTGTTGCTTCGAGAAATCTCCTGATCTCGGCCGGAGTATTTACATGCAGCGGCGAGAGGCGGACCATGCCTTTGGAATCAAAGGCTTCGACCATTCTTTTGGAGTACATACTGGTCAGGGCGCGCTCAAAGGTGATGACGCCCCGTTTTTCGTATTCCCGAACCACCTGTTCACAGGGAATGTTCTCAAATTCTATGCCGAGGATCAGGTCGCGGGTCGTGAGATCTTTTCCGTCCATCTGGACGATCACTCCCTGGATATGGCGCATTCCCGGCGCCTCGTCCACACCCTCCAGCATCATATCCAGAAGGCCTCTCTCGTGGTCGGCGATCCTCTTCATGCCCGCCTCAAACAGCTTCCTTCGGTCTGTTTCCCCGGGAGCTGTCTTTTTGCCAAGTCCTGCCACATAGTTGATGATCTCCGAGATCACGGCGAACTGCGCCGTCGCGGGACTTCCGATCTCCCAGTCGTCTTCTGCTTTGCCGAGCAGACGGTGATGGGTAAAGCGGGACACCCGGTCAGAAAGGTACGCGATTCCGAATCCCCGGACGCCGAAAAACTTGTAGGGAGCGAAGCTTGTGACGTCCGCGCCCCATGCTTCAGGATCCAGCACTCCGTGCGGAGCATGCTGGACAGCGTCGATGTAAATATAGATATCCGGATTGATCTCCCGGGCCCCTTTGCAGATCTTTTCCGTCTCATAAATATAGCCGGAAATATTGGAAGCTGCCATGCAAAGCAGCAGAGCGGTGTTCCGGTCCACTAGTCCGAGGATCGTTTTTGTGTCCACCCCGCCGGTCTCCTTGTTGACGCCCGCGACCCGCAGCTCCATTCCGTGCCTCTGACTCCAGTAAGCCGCTGCGTCAAATACTGAGGGGTGTTCCAGAATGGAGATGACGACATTGGTCCCCTTTGCATTTTCCATGATCGCACGGACCATCTCCATCGCGATCTGGGAAGCGGTATAGCTCGGATAGATCGTACCGCTCTTTGCGTTGAAGATTACTTTTCTGATGTCCTCCCGGCCCCGATCATCCAGTTCCGCCAGTTCCAGCGCCAGAGAATTGGAGTGTTCGGAGGCATCCGGAATGCTGTCGATCCTGTGAAATTCCTCCTCTGCCCGTATCAGCCGCAGGGAGCCGCCCGCGTTATAGAAAAAAAGCCGCTCTCTGCCGTAACAATCCCTGTCCACATAGTAAAACTGTTCCCGTATTTCTTTCAGTTCCTGTGCGCTGAACATCCGGTCTCTGTATGTTTTCATGTTTTTCTGCCTGCTTTCCGGTTTTTCCGGGTTTCCTGCTGAAGAGGAACGGCCCGGTCAGATTGGTTTACGGTTCTCTCTGAATTGTAAAGAATCGCGGTGAGGTTTTCCAGCGTATTTGAAAAAATAGAACGGACGGATGTGACAATGCTGTGACCTTTCTTTTGATACCATAAACAACATCAGAAAGTATAACTATAATCAACGGCAGAAAGAAGGAATCACATGATAAAAAAGAAAGGAGCAATTCTGGCAGTAATCGCGGTCATGATGTTCAGTACCACAGCATACGCGGAGGAGTTCGTCGACGGATATCACCTGGCAATAACAGATGACGGAGAAGGTCATGTGAACGCCTGGAATGAAGACGATTACCCTGTGGAGGTGGACCTGGACAAATCCGGCGCCCATGTACGGATCCATAACGGAGAAGAAAGCGCCACCTTTGATTTCGACCGCAGGACTGATTCGGGACAGTACATCTCTGACAAAGGAGATACCCTGGACATTTACGACTGCAACAATCTCCGTATGACAACTTCCTGCGGGATTGGATATATCACTCGGTAAATCAAAACAAAATCTCAGTATAAGGGGGATAATATCATGAATAAATATATGTGCGTATTCGCAGGAGCCACAGCGGCACTGGCGATAGGCCTTATCTGTGCAACTCAGCAGGGCAAAGTGCTGATTCATCCGGCGGGGCAGGAGATCACCGTGCAGGGATCACAGACAGAAGCTGCCGCACCGAAGCCCGCTGCCCCGGAAATGGTCGGAGCCATGGCTGCACCGTCTGCGGAAGACTTCGCCGGGGAACTGAAGGCGCCCGAAAAGAAGGCAGATACAGTCCGCCTGGCTTTTGAGGCCAATCCCACTACGGGATATGACTGGGTCATGACAGATCCGGACGGTCTGTTCCAGGAAGAGGACTACTCTGTTCCTGGGGCAAAAAAAGACAGCGGCGCTGCTGCGGATGCAGGGGAAACTCTGATGGTCGGCGGAAGCGGGGAACATATCTTCTGCCTGAACCCGACACATGCCGGTACAGGTGCTGTCACTTTTTCTTATGAGAGGCCATGGGAGCATGCCTCTGCGGCTTCCCGCACTTACATCTTCGAAGTCGATGACGATCTGCATGTCCGCCTGGTAGGAGTGACCGGACACAACACGGCGTCATTCCCCTTCTCCGAAGAATTTGTGGCACCGGAAATCACAGCGATGTAATCTCCGGACGCTAAAAGCATATCGACAGATTATTCATATCACAAACCCCGGGAAACCGGGGTTTTTTACTGTCCAACATCTGTCTGATTTGATACAATTTTTTTATCCTGGTCGGCGTTCATTCTCTGACCAGGATAGAGAGAGGCGGTGATTTGATATGGGCAATGAAGGCGGAGAATGGATCATGAAGGGGCTTGACTGGAACGACCCTTACCGGATCCGTTCCTGGCGCGAGCTGATCAACTGGATCAACGAAGTCGGATTTCTTCCGCTTTTTGCGAATGAGGTGCCGGGCTTTTCAGCCGAGGAACATGTTTCTCCGAACTACTGGTGGACCGGTGATCCGGAGCAGGACCCGTGGGAATGGCGCGAGATCATTCCCCGGACCGGAGAGGTGGCTTACGGAAAGTTCTTCCAGAACAAGACCGGATTCATCTCCAGGGAATGGTTCCCGTACTTTGCCAATGCCCGCAGGGACGGTTATGACTTTGACGCGGCATGGGACGACGGACTTATCCAGCGCAGATACAAGAAGATCATGGATATCTGCGAGGACGGCGGAATGCATCCGGGATTTGAGCTGAAGCCGGCAGCAGGTTTCGGCAAAGACGGCTATAAGAACTTCGACGGCTGCATGACAGCCCTGCAGATGCAGATGTACCTGGTCATCCGGAAATTTGAACAAAGAAGAAACAAGATGGGCCGGAGCTATGGCATGCCGGTTTCCTATTACCAGAAACCGGAGGAATTGTGGGGATATGATCATGTGACCAGCGCCTACCGGGAAGATCCGAAGGTTTCTGCAGAACGCATCTTCAGAAGAGCGAAAGAACTGTTCCCGGAGGGGACAGAAACAGCGATTCGGAATGTATGCGGCGTAAGGGTTCCGGAAAGGGATCAACAGTTATGATGCATCAGAAACACAGTTCCATCGACATGCTTCACGGACCGCTCCTCGGCAGACTGGTGATGTTCGCCCTTCCGGTCATCCTGGGGAGCATTCTGCAGCAGGTCTTTAATGCGGCAGATACTGCCGTGGTCGGGAGGTTTGCCTCCAGCCAGGCACTGGCGGCCGTCGGAGGAAACGCTTCGACCATATCTCTGCTTTTAAATCTGTTTATCGGAATCACTTCCGGTGCGGGCGTGGTGGTGGCGACTTATATCGGGCAGCGCCATGAGGAGCGGATCTCTTCCGCTGTACACACCTCCATGCTCTTTTCTCTTATCTGCGGTTTCTTCCTGGCGTTCATCGGACAGATCACCGCAAGGCCCCTGCTTCGCCTTATGTCCTCCCCGGAGGATGTGATCGAACTGGCGGCAGTATACCTGAAGATCTATTTCGCAGGCATGCCCTTCCTTCTTCTCTACAATATGGGGGCGTCCATCCTCCGGGGCACCGGGGATGCCGGGAGACCGCTGTACAGTCTGCTGTTCGCAGGCGTGGTCAATGTGATCCTGAACCTCATTTTTGTCGTAGGATTCCGGCTGAGCGTCATCGGTGTAGCCTTGGCGACAGTGATCTCCAACGCTTTGAGCGCAGGACTGGTGGTTTTTTTCCTGATGAAGGAAAAGGGCCCTCTGAAGCTGGAACTGCGGAAGCTTCGGCTTGACCGGAACCAGTTGGCCGCGGTGTTAAGGATCGGTCTGCCTTCCGGGATCCAGGGGACGGTCTTTTCTATCTCCAATGTCTGTATACAGACGGCTATCAACGGCTTCGGCTCTGTGGTGGTGGCGGGCAGCGCCATTTCCCTGAACTTCGAGTACATGTGCTATTTTGCCATCAACGGGTTTATCCAGGCCTGTCTGAATTTTACCGGGCAGAACTACGGCGCCGGGCAGACAGAACGGTGCAGGAAAGTATACTGGCAGTCTCTTTTCTGCGGCACGCTGTCCTGTTTTCTGTTCAACTGTGCTTTCTATTTTGCGCGTTCCTTTACTCTGGGTCTTTTTACCCGGGATCCTGCAGTCATTGCGGTGGCGGAGGAGCGTATGCGCTGTATCTTGATGTTCCAGAGTCTGGCAGCCTCTTATGAGATCGCCGCGGCAGCACTCCGCGGTATGGGCCGCGCCATGGTGCCTGCAGTGCTTACCGTTTTCGGTTCCTGCCTGTTCCGTATTCTCTGGATCTGGACCGTTTTCCGGGCTGTTCCGGAACTTCCGGTCCTGTTTTATGTTTATCCCGCCTCCTGGATCCTCACCGGGATCCTGGTGACGGCAGCTTATTTTCATGTCAGAAAGCAGGCGGAAGCGGAGGCCGGAACTATATGATCACAGTCAGAGACGCGCTGTTGTCAGACGAAAAAAGGATCCTGGAAATCTACGACTACTATGTCAGGAATACGGCGATCACCTTTGAATACATCACCCCGTCGTTTGAGGAATTTAAGAGGCGCATGGAGAAGACTATGGGGCGCTATCCCTACCTGGTCATCCTGAGAGACGGCGTGGTGGAAGGCTATGCCTATGCGGGGGTCTTTAAGGACCGGGCTGCTTATAACTGGTCCTGCGAGGTCACGATCTACATTGACCATAACGCCCGGAAATGCGGACTGGGGCGGATCCTCTATGAGGCTCTGGAAGAAAGACTCACAGAAATAGGCATCCTCAATCTGTATGCCTGTATCGGATACCCGGAAACAGAGGACGAGTATCTGACCAGGAACAGCGCTGATTTCCACGCTCATCTTGGATATACGACGGTAGGTGAGTTCCATAAATGCGGGTACAAGTTCAGCCGCTGGTACAACATGATCTGGATGGAGAAAATCATAGGAAAACACAAAGAAGATCAGCCTCCGGTCCGGAAAATAACAGACAGAAAACACATCTGACATCGTCCTGTATAATGTGCAATTTGTACAAGGGTAAACGGCAGATATCTTGTTTATATGGTGATATTGTGGTACAATACCATCGGCAGTTTAGCTTTATAAAGTAATGAATGCTTAAGGAGGAAATGAATATGAAGAAAACACTTGCATTTTTACTTTCGGCAGTTATGATCCTGTCGCTGACAGGCTGCGGCGGAGGCGGCGGCCAGGCAACGACGGCAGCTCCCGCAGCCACTACGGCAGCCGCGGCAGCGGAGACCAAGGCAGCTGATGCTGCTCCCGCGGCGGCGGATCCCATGGCAGAGTTGATCGCTGCTGCACAGGCAGAAGGATCTCTGGTCGTATACGGCTCCTGCGAGGAGGACTACCTCTCTGCAGCCACCGCCAACTTTGAGAAGCTCTACGGCATCAAGACCACCTATCAGCGTCTGTCCACCGGTGAAGTTCCCGCGAAGATCGAGGAAGAGAACGGCAAGCCTTCCGCAGACGTGTGGTTCGGCGGCACGAACAACCCCTATGACGGCCTTGCGGCGAAGGGATTCCTGGACAACTCCTATGTGCCCATGAACGCTTCCCACCTGCTGAAGGATATCTACAAGGATCCCAACGGCTACTGGTACGGCATCTACACCGGACTGCTGGGCTTCATGGTGAACACCGACGAGATGCAGCGTCTCGGCCTGGAAGCTCCCAAGAGCTGGGATGATCTTCTGAAGCCGGAGTACAAGGGCCTGATCTGGCTTTCCAACTACAACACCGCCGGCACGCCGAAGCTGGTCGCGAACCTGATGATCCAGCTGAAGGGCCACGACGAGGGCGTGAAGTATCTGTGCGATCTGGACAAGAACATCCAGGTCTACACCAAGTCCGGATCCGGACCCTCCAAGAACGTCGGAACCGGTGAGTGCATCATCGGTATCGGTTTCCTGCACGACGGCATCACCCAGATCGTCGACAACGGCTACGGCAACGTCGAACTGATCGTTCCCAGCGACGGAACAGCCTGCGAGGTCGGCCCGGTCGCTATCTTCAAGGGCGCGGCTCATCCGAATGCTGCGAAGCTGTTCATGGAGTATGCTCTGAGCCCCGACTGTGTCGAACTTGCGGCGCAGAACGGTTCTTACCAGTTCCTGACCATCGACAACGCGAAGCAGCCTGAAGTCGCCACTGATTTCGGCCTGGATCCCAGCCTTGTTTGGGACGGCTATGATTTTGCCAAGGCGGCGGAAGATACTGCAAAGAACGTGGAAGATGTCATGACCGCCATTGCCAGTTCCGGCGGCGATACCGGTGAGGGACGTTTCCAGACACAGTAATTGCCGGACTTTTTATGAAAAGGATGGCGGGCTTTCCCGTCATCCTTCTTTAAATAAAAAGGCTGAAAAAAGGAGAAAGGAGAGAACCCCATGGCAAAAGGACAGGGTGCGGCGCTGGACCGGAAAAAACTGATGGCAGATCCCATCATGGTCACTACCATCGTCGTGCTGATCACATTTCTGACCCTGTTTATTCTTTATCCTCTGGCGATCCTGCTGGTGGACAGCTTTGTGGGCGACGGAACCTTCGGATTATCCATTTACCAGCGCGTTCTTGCAATGCCCAGCTTCAGGACAGCTATTACGAACACGCTGAAGGTCGGATTCCTTGTAGGTATCCTGTCGTCGCTGCTCGGACTCCTCTTCGCTTACGTTGAGGTCTACGTCCGTATGAACAAGTTTGTGGGAGGCCTGTTCCAGGTGGTTTCCATGCTTCCGATGGTTTCGCCTCCCTTTGTGCTTTCCCTTTCCATGATCATGCTTTTTGGAAAGGCCGGCATCATCACCCGCTTCCTGCTGGGCATCTACGACAACAATGTCTATGGCTTCTGGGGCATCGTCATCGTCCAGACCCTGACCTTCTTCCCGGTCTGCTACATGATGCTGAAGGGTCTTCTGAAGAACATCGACCCGTCTCTGGAAGAGGCCGCCCGGGATATGGGCGCCACCCGCTGGAAAGTCTTTGCGGACGTCACGTGGCCGCTGATGCTCCCCGGACTTGGAAACGCTTTCCTGGTCACCTTCATCGAGTCGATCGCGGACTTCGCGAACCCGATGATCATCGGTGGTTCCT
>JAFSYO010000144.1 GCA_017449925.1 Stomatobaculum sp. | reverse complement strand
GCGCTCTCCGCTCTGCGGGCCCGGATCCGGATCCTGGAGAACAATCTCCGGGAGAAGGACTATACCTTTGAATACGAGAAGCAGCCCTCCCGGGCGCTCTTTAAGTACAGAGCGGCCTTCCGGAGGAATGACGCCGGGCGGTATCAGGCATTTCTTGACAGAGCCGTAGCGGACCCTTCGGCAATGCATACAGGGACGCTTGCCCCGTATGATGTCATTGCGCCGATCGTTTCCAGTTTCGGGCGCGCTTTTTCTGAAGAAGAGCGGAAGAGTCTGGACGTGACCTGGAATGCCCTGGAGGATTTCACGGGGGATGAGAATGCTCTTGTCGTAGTGGACGGCTCCGGATCCATGTACTGGGAAGGAAGGCCGCTCCCCGCGGCGGTGGCGCAGTCCCTGGGGATCTATTTTGCGGAGCACAACAGAGGCGCGTTCAGAAACCACTTTATCACCTTCTCCGCCCTGCCGAAGCTGGTGGAGGTAAGGGGAAGAGATATTGTGGAGAAGGTGCGGTACTGCATGAGCTTCAACGACTGCAGCAACACCGACCTCGAAAAGGTCTTTGACCTCCTCCTGAGAACGGCAGTGAAGAACAGGGTCCCGCAGGAGGAAATGCCGGCAAAGCTTTACATTATTTCCGATATGGAGTTTGACTGCTGCAGTCATGCGGAAATGACAAATTTCCGGTCTGCAGAGAAGATGTTTGCAGCGTTCGGATATGTGCTGCCCCAGGTGGTATTCTGGAACGTCCGGAGCAGGAACCGGCAGCAGCCTGTCACAAAGAATGAGCAGGGTGTCTGTCTTGTGTCCGGCTGCAATGCACAGATCTTCTCCATGCTGAAGAATGACACACTGGATCCGTATCATTTCATGATGCAGATCCTGACTGCGGAGCGCTATGCGGTGATCGCGGCATAGTGCTCCACGAAAGGAAGTGAGACTATGTTTGAGATCAGGGGAAAGGTAAACACTGCCGTCTGCTACGCGAAGGTGGTGGAAGAGGAGGCGATCGGGCAGATCCGCCGGATGTGCGATTATCCCATGACGGAAGGAAGCCGCATCCGGATCATGCCGGATGTCCACGCAGGGGCGGGCTGCACCATCGGCACGACCATGACGATCATCGACAAGGCAGTTCCTAACGTGGTCGGCGTGGATATCGGCTGCGGAATGTATACTGTCCGTCTGCTTGAGGCGGAGATCGATTTTGAAAAGCTTGACGCAGCAGCGCACTATATCCCCTCCGGATTCAATGTATGGAACGGAAGAATTGAAAAGTTCGACCTGACCGGGCTCCGCTGCTACAGGGAGCTGGAAAACGCGGGAAGACTGGAGAGAAGCCTCGGCACCCTCGGGGGCGGAAACCACTTCATTGAAGTGGACAGAGCTTCGGACGGGACGAACTATCTGGTCATCCACTCCGGCAGCCGGAATCTCGGAAAGCAGGTCGCTTTACTGTACCAGAAGCTGGCAGTGGACCTGAACAAGGGGATCGGCGCCTGGCTGGAGGCCAGGGACGAGATCATCCGCACCTACAAGGAGCAGGGAAGACGGTCCGAGATCCAGAAAGCGCTGAAGCAGCTGAAGTGGGACAGAGAGAATCTGGAGCCCACGATCCCCGCGGATCTCTGCTGGCTGTAT
>JAFSYO010000143.1 GCA_017449925.1 Stomatobaculum sp. | reverse complement strand
TCCCCGCATCGCAGTCGGCCATCATCCGCATGAACTCCGGCCGCTTCTCCGCACAGGTACCCGACACGCCCTCATCCGCATAGATGCCGGCAAGCTCCCAGTCAGGGTTCAGCCCGATCATGGTCGTGTAGGTTTCGACCTGTCTGTCGAAGCTGGTCTTCTGTTCTTCCGTGTCTGTGGAGACCCGGCAGTAGGCTGCCACCTTGAGCTTCTCTCCCGGCACACCGGCAGCGGACGCTTTCGGCTCCACCACGATTTTTCTTACTTCTGCCATTTTGTCCTCCTCGTCCTCCTTCCGCAGGTGTCCCTGTCAGCTACCATATGCCCGTAAAATGACACACATAGCAAGTCTATTATCAGTTTCTTTTTCAGGAGTTTTCACGCGGAAAAAGAGAGCCTCCCGGTCAGCCGGAAAGCCCTCTCTTTTTCCGTACCTCCTCCGTCAGCTGCGGATAACGGTCCGGGTAGCGGAGCAGGAATCTGTCCCAAAGCTCCGCACAGTGTCTTGGGTGCTGCGAATCCCTTTTGACCCCGGAAGGCAGCGTCGTTACCAGACCGCATTTCCACCTGATGCTGATCGTCCGGTCATCCACTTCCTTTGCCACATCCTGCTCCATCGCCTTCAGCTCCGATGCCGTGTGGCTGTGCTGACCGAAGGAAATGCTGTCCACGTACTCATCCAGCCACCAGTATTCAATGGCATCGAAAACCGGATGTTCTGCCTTCTCTGCAAGCAGCTTCTTCGCTTCCTCTGCCTTATTCTTCAGCTTCTGCCCCGTGATCCTCGCCACCGCATCCACATCGAGCGTGTTCCATGCATCGAGCACCGCCTTCCGCACAGGAGGCGCAAGGATCGCAAACTCCCTGCACGCCCCGTCTCCCTCGCAGACAAGGGAACTGTAGCTAGCCTCCTGGATCCCCAGTCTCCTCTGGTAAAGGACCGTTCCGCAGTAAGGGCATTTCATGAAATCCCCGAACGGGTAGAAGCAGTGGTTGTTCTTCTTCCGCAGCCGGAGGATCTCGTTGCAGCGGTCAAACTGCTTCTGGCCGATGATCGCCTCATGGTGGTTCTTCAGCTGCTTGGAAGGGAGTACCCCATTGTTCCGAAGTCCACGGTGCGTCAGATGGTTTACCGTGTAGAACCGCTGGCAGGTCAGGATGCCGAGGTACTTCTCGTTCTGGATCATGTAATGGATCCTGTTTTCATCCCATTTCTCTGTACCTGATCTTTTGTACTGAGGCGGCTTCACCCCGTCCTTCAGCAGGGCATCCACGATCTTGGGCACGGTGATACCTTTCTCATACATATCGAAAATGCGTCGGACCACTTCCGCCTCCTCCGGTTCGATCTCATAGTTATCCCCGGCATCGTTTTTCCGGTAACCGTAGGTCTGCATGATGATCCCGTTCCCTTCCTGCAGGCGCTTCCGCTTCCCCCATTTGACGTTCTCCGAATGGGAATGGCCTCCTCCTGGGCAAACGCGGCAAGGACAGTAATCAGCATTTCTGAGATTTCATTGTCGGTGTCGATCCCCTCTTTCTCGAAGATCATGCGCACGCCCAGGTCTTTCAGTTTCCGGATGTACTGCACCGAATCCAGTGTGTTCCTGGAAAACCGGGACATCGACTTGCAAAGGATGATGTCGATCTTCCCGTCCTCGCAGTCGGAGATCATTTTCAGGAACTTCGGCCGGCGCTGCGCCTGCGTCCCGCTCATCCCCCAGTCCGCGTAGATCCCTGCCAGTTCCCATTCCGGCTCGTTACTGATCCGTTGTGTGTAGACCGCCACCTGGGTGTCGTAGCTGGTTTCCTGCCCCTCTGACTTCGTGGACACACGGCAGTAGGCAGCCACCCGCTTTTTCCCGTCAGTCTTTTCTTCCTTTACAGACGGTCTCAGGATTCTTCTGACCGTAGCGCCGTTATTGTCAGCCATCGTCATCACCTCTTGCGCTTTCCCTGCGTTAATTCGCCCATAGCGTTTCCTCTCTGGCGGCAATCTTCATTGCCCGCGCCATGATCTCATCCTCCTCCTCGCTGAACTTCGTCCTGTGTGCGCCAAGGGTGACATGATCCAGAAGTTCCTGCACAACCTTGTACAGTTCCTTGCTCACAAGGGGCTCATGGTGTTCCTCGATCAGGAACTGCTCCTTCTGGCCCCTGTTTTTCACCCGCTTTACCTGGCCGTTTTCATCGATGACCGCTACTTCCTTGTTGGCAAGGTAATCCCCGATGTAGTTCTCGCTTCGCAGGAGATTCGTCAAAGGTCCCTGCTTCCAGACTCTGCCGGTCCCGTTCTCTTCTTCCATGTGGTTGATCTCGTCAAGGATCTGAGGGTATTTGTAGCACATCCCGGCCATGTAAAATGCTTTACGGACGACCTCTGCTTCACTCGGCACGATCTCCCACCTGTGTTCCTTCCCTACGGAAACGTAGCCGTACCGGGGGACGTTCCAGGGCTGCCCCTTTTCCAGGTGCTTGCGCCTGCTCCAACTCATGTTGGCGGCGATGGAGTTACTTTCTTCCTGGGCGATGGTCGCCAGGATGCCCAGCATCAGTTCTCCACCCATCGTTTCGGTATCGATGTTCTCCTTCTCGAACCGGATCGTAACCCCAAGCTTCTGAAGTTTCCGGATGGTCTCCACGCACTCCATCATGTTCCTTGCAAAGCGGGAGATGCTCTTGGTAAGGATCAGCTTCACCTTTCCGGCTTCACAGTCTTTGATCAGGCGGTTCAGTTCCGCACGCCCCCGCATGTAGCGTCCGCTCTTGCCGTGGTCTCCGTAGATGCCGACCAGTTCCAGTTTCGGGTCTTCCCTGATCAGCTTTTCATAGTATTCACGCTGGACTTCATAGGAGCCGTCCTGCGTGTCCCGCTTTGTGCTGACGCGGCAGTAGGCCGCTGTCGGTATCCGCTTATCTTCAGCCATCTGTATTCCTCCTTCGTCTGACCTGCCGTTCCCGGCGGTAGTGCTATATAGCCGCATAACCCCATACATAGCAAGTCATATCCGATTTCTTTTTCAGAAGTTTTTCCGCAACTTCACTACCCGTTGAAACTGGCGGCAGAAAAAATAAAACGCACCAGGAAGATCGTCTCCTCCGGTGCGTCATGGTTCAAAAATGTATTCGATTATAATCGGCTCCCGCCGTCTTCAGTTAGTCCTCGTCTGCGTCAGCCAGGGCATGCATTGCTGCAAGGTAGTCCTCATAGGAAGCGTACTCATGCAGATCCGTTTCCTGGAGCGCCGCCAGCGTCTCCTTGTTCGGTTTCGGATACCCTACACGGAAAGGAATGCCATACTCCCGCAAACAGGCTTCAAAATACATGTTCACAGCCTGCGATACCGTCATGCCAAGCTCTTTATACAGGTACTCCACCTGGCGTTTCCTGGTCGGCTGCATCCGCATGGAAAACCGCGCTTCCTTCTTCGCCCTGCCGGCCGGCTGTTCTTCGTCTGCCATGTCGGGAATCTCCGTCTCCTCCCGGCTTATCTCGAATGGGAGCTTCGCCCATATCACAGATGCCTCAAAGAAGATATTTACTCCGCTCGTAAGCGTCAGGCCAAGGTTCTCGAAGAAATCCTCCATCTCCTTCTTTTTCTCAGCATCCATGCTCATGGAAAAAACGGCTTTCCTTGGTTCATCTAACATGCTGATATCCTCCCTGCTTTGATGCCATTCAGTATAACACAAGAGAGTGCAATTTGCAACAGCTGGGTAAACATCTGCACTTTTCCCTGATCCAGTATGACTCAGCGGATCCCTTCGATCACTGGGAAAACCCTGTCTCCATTGCTGTCAAATACTGAATAGGTGGGATTATGGACGGCACAGTTCACCGCCATGTCCAGGGACTTGAAAAGCCCAATCTGTGTGGATGCCTTCTCCCATTCCTTACGGACACAGAAGAATCCTGCCGGTATCTTCATGGCTTCCGGTCCGATGTACCTGATCCTCTTTCTAGCCATCCATATTCCTCCCTTTGATCCTGCCGCTGCATCTGAAGTAGTCCCGAACATCCAGTTCCGGATATGCCGTCATGAAACCTTCAAGCATTCCCGCTCCGACAGCGGAATATCCGTTCCTCGCCCTGTATAGCTGCGACCTGTTGATCCCGAGGATGGATGCGAATTTGGTATCCGACAGACCGCCCTGCAGCTCATTGAATTTCATTTCATTGATCCGTATCACGGTCTCCTCCTTCACTACGGAAAAAGGGAGACCCTGTTTCGGATCTCCCCTTCAGTATAGGTTTTGTTTCTGTCACTTAACCGACCTTCTCCGTATAGGACAGCTTGATCCAGCCGTTTCGCTTATCCGCATAGGCTTTCAGAAGACCCCAGCCGTCCTGCTCGTCCACGATGGTGTAGACACCCGGCTCGATATAGCCATAGGATGCGTAGAAAGTACCGGGGCCTTTGCGGTAGTTGAGGTCGGAGATAGAGATGCGTACAAGATACGGAAACTCCGCAGTCTTCTCAGGCTCCTTCTCTCCGGTCGCCGCTTTATATGCCGCCGCCGTGTAGCCGAAGGGATCAGACGTGCTGTCCGGGAAGCACCAGAACGTCCAAGTGGAGCCGTACTTGTTCTTCACCACGGTCTTGCCCTGCACATAGGCATTCCTGTCCTTCACGGATCCTGTGCTGATGGACTTGATGTCGGAGAAGCAGTCGTGCTCGTCCACATAGAGCGGGAGCGTCCGATTGCCGTTTACCAGCACGTCCTTCACGCCCGCGAGGATCGCATCGGACACACTGCCGTTGTCCATCCAATGGGCAGCCCTGGCAAACCACCCGCCGTTTCTGACCCAGTTGTACAGACCATCCGCTCCCGTGCCGTACTTCTTGCGGCGGGAGGCAGATGTCTCCAGCTGATTGGCCATGAGGCTGGCTTCCGCCTTCGCCCCGGTAACCGTGCCCTGCTCCTGCTTGCACAGGCGGGCGATCTTCAAAAGCTGGTCATCGGTCAGAGTATACTTCGTGAAGGCAGATGCCTTCGGATACACCTGCTTGCCGTCGTCATCGAAAGCGGCATAGCCGGGATTGGCGTCCACAGCGAGGATGGCGTTCTCCAGCACCGTAAAGGCCCCGATCTGCGAAGCCTTGTCCTCCCAGGACTTCCGCACACGGTAATACTTCGTAGTCTGCTCCGGTTCGGTCGGAGTCACCGTTCCCGGATTCCAGTCCTTTTTCACCTTCGAACCGATGGTGACGTTGGTCGCCGTGTGATGGTTCTCGTTCAGCAGGATATCACCAGGCAGAAGGTAGTCCCCTCCGGTCAGGTACTTGCTGTCCGTCAGCGCCTTAAAGCCCGCCTTCACCAGAGCGTTTTTCATGTTGCCGGTATAAGTGCCGGTATGGTTCTTCAAAGCGGGAATCCCGAGCAGATATCCAGCCGCCGTCACGTTGGCGCACACACCCGCCGAGCAGTCTGCTTCACAGGCAGTCTTGATCTTGGAAGGCTCCCAGCCGACCGCTTTCAGCTGGTTGAGGTACGTTCTGTTCTGCCCCTGGTCGTAACCGATCTTGTCATTCAGTGTGGCGTCGATGCCAAGCTGTGCAATCTTCAGAGCGACCTTCTGATCCGGATAGCGGAGCACCACAGTCCACGGACGGTTATACCAAGAGCGCATCTGCCACTCCGTCCCGTTCTGGTCTCCGGCCTGCCCGCCGCGATAGGCATTATTCTCGTCGTGGCCGCTGTTGGAGATATAGTGTGTCCCGGTGGAGTTGATATACTTGGCGTGAGTAGCGGAGAGCGTGACCTTCTCCTCTGCAGCCGGAGCCACAGGTGTAGTTGTCTCTGCTTTCACGTCATACTGCGTCAGATCCCATCTCTGGATGATATCGCAGAGCTTGTCCAC
>JAFSYO010000142.1 GCA_017449925.1 Stomatobaculum sp. | reverse complement strand
TGGGAAACTGCGTGATGTATTTTATTTTCGGCTCCATATATGGGTGGATGAACGCGGCCTATTCCGTGCTGTACTCCTTCGTTTCCACGAAGACGATCTCCACCTTCCATCACCGCTATGACCGGGTGACGCTGCAGATCACCACTAAGAAGGCAAAGGAGATCATCGATGTCTACACATCGAACTTTCCCCATGGCATCTCCTGCGCGTCTGTCCTGGGAGGTTACAGCCATCAGCAGATGTTCCTGCTGCACACCGTCCTTTCCTCTTATGAAGAACAGGAGGCGATCCGCCTGATCCGGAAAGCGGACCCCGGCGTGATCATCAACGTGATGAAGACCACGGAATTCTACGGAAAGTATGTGACGCCGACCATCGAATAAGCTGATGCAGCTCAGGTTTCGCGGATCGGAATGGACAGAGAAGGAATCATTATGAAAAAGAGAATATCATATCTTGCGGCAGTGATGATCCTGTTTCTGATGCTGGCAGGCTGCGGAGGCGGACAGGCACAGACACAATCCGCGGAGACCCGGGGGGAAGAGACCCGGGCCGGAGAGGACGGCGCCTCTGAGACGCAGGCAGTGAAGTACGCTGCCGAGGATCTCCAGGCAGCGAAGGGTGTTGCGTTTTCTGCGGGATCGGAAGAAGAGGAAGAAAGCAGCTTCCTTACGGAGGATCTCTATGACGGAATCATCCGGGATGACAAGGATGCGGAGAAGGCTTTGCGGAGCCTCTTCGGCAGACTGGGGGTCGAGGAAGACACGGTCCTGGAGCCTGTTTACATCCGGTCGAACGATAACGGACTTGTGTGGTATATTTTCCGCCAGCTCCAGGGGGAGACCTCCATATATGGAGCGGTGGTCAAGCTTGCAGCGGATAAGGACGGACATGCTGTCGCAGTCGTGAGCTCCCTGTTCTCCGGCGTTGGCGATGCGGATATGCCTGAGACGCAGATCACGGCGGAAGAAGCGGAGGAGATCGTCCGGAAGGAGATGGAAGGGACCGGCGCCGAGGTAGAAAAAGGCGTGACGGAAGCAGTGCTCCTCCCATATCTCGACGACACTTCAAGCTTTTACTTTGCTTACGCGGTCTATACGAACAATATCTACACGGAGTATGAGACGGCCTATCTGGTCCACTATGTGGACATGGAGGGTTCCTATCTCTATGCTCTGCCGGTGCCGGAGCCCGGCAGCGCGGACGTCTATTCCGGTGAAGGAGCAAGCCTTGCTTTCAGCGGCTACGAGCAGGATGTCTGGAGCGGAAAGGTAGACCTCCGCGGGGGAGGTACCCGGGAAGTCACGATCCCTGTCCTGAGGGACAAGGAGACGGGGCAGCTGTGTCTCGGAGATATGGAGCGCGGTGTGCTCTGCGGAGATTATCTTGAGTTTGCGGATAATGGCAACATAGAGACGAGGAACCGTGACAAGAACGGATGGAATTCGGAAGAGGTCATCGTCTACGATACTTTCCTCCGGGTGTACGATGTCTTCGAGAGTACGGGATGGCGTGGGCCGGATGGCGACGGAACGCCGACGCTTCTTCTGATGGGCTATGTGGATGAAAATGGAGAGCCTGCCCGGAATGCCTGCTACGCCGGACGTCAGCACGGCTTCCAGGTGTTCCAGTTTGACACTGCCGGGGCTTTCGGAGAGTGCACCGACGTGGTGGCCCATGAGTATACCCACTGCATGACTTCCACTTTGATGAGCACGATATTGTATTATAATGCCTACGGAGCGATCAACGAGTCCTTCAGCGACATCTGCGGAAATCTTGTGGAAGATATGCTCGGAGATACGGAGGACACCGCCTGGCTGATCGCGGAGCATAACGAAACTCCGTACCGCTGCATGAGCGACCCGAATCTCTATCGTCAGCCGGCACATGTCTGGGGTCTGTATTATGTGCCGGATAGTCTTTCACCGAACGACAACAATGACTGCGGCGGTGTGCACACCAACAGCTCTCTCCTGAATCTGATCGCATACCGGCTGAACGAGACCGGGATGCCGAAGGAGGATCAGCTGTATTTCTGGATGAATGTTTCGATGGCCATGACGCCCTATTCGGACTACAGTCAGCTGATCCGGCTTCTGCCCTGGTGCCTGGAGAGCGTCGGCGCGCCGGAATACAAGGACGTCATAAGTGCAGCAGTGGATGAGACCGGGATCCGGGATCTTTTCATCCCGGAGACGGCGCCGGAAGGGCTGGGCTTCGTCACTTTCGATTTTCCCGAGCCCGAGACGGAAAAACCGTACTATTCCACTGTGACACTGGAGGGAGCGGAAGAAAGCTTTGTCACCTGGCCTAATGGCAACACGACGACGGCGGCAGCCGCAGTACCGGAGGGACGCTATGACGTGTTCGCAATGTTCTGCACCGACAGAGCATCGGAACCGCTCGGAATGGTCATACTGATGGAAGACGGCTGGAAATATTATGACCCGGAGGCGGCGGAGGAATTCGCAGACGGAGACAAGACTGCCGTGTTTGAAGTCCTCGCGGGAGAGGTCGTCTCTCTGGAGACGGATGGTCTGGAAGAAGCCATGAAGCTGGTGGATCAGGCCGCGAAAGCCGCGGAGGAAGCAGAGGAAAGCCAGGAGGCGCAGGAAGGAGCAGCTGCATGACCGGATTGAT
Organism: Stomatobaculum sp.; assembly: GCA_017449925.1. Next base: position 5,129 of record JAFSYO010000142.1, on the reverse strand, counting down.
CGGAGGACTGGACAGTATTTTGTTCTATGTGGTGGAAGTCAGCACGATCCTGATGGAGATGGCCGGCATCTGCGTCCTGATGGCTACAGCGTTCCGGTGTTTCTACGACTGGGTCCGCCGGTCAGAGAAGAACATCCGGCTGGAGCTTGGCGAAGGCATCGCCCTGGCTTTGGAGTTCAAGATGGGCGGAGAGGTGCTGCGCACGGTCGTTGTGCGGGAGTGGAGAGAACTGGGGATCCTTGGGGCCATCATCCTGCTCCGCGGCGCCCTGACCTTCCTGATCCACTGGGAGATCAAGAACGAGAAGAAGGAACAGAAGGAGCAGAAGAAGCTGCAGGCAGCGCAGGAGGATTAAGCTATGGGATTCTTTTCAGACAACCCATTTGACCCGGCGTACCGGATCGAAGACCCCGTGAAGGACAAAAAGACCGGCTTCCGTCTGGAGCAGTTCCGCTTCGGGGAAGAAGCCATCTATTTCCCGCCCCAAAAGTATCTGCCCTATGCGGCGGTCACCGGCGCGGAGATCATTCCCACCTCCTTCCATGTGACCGGCTGCTGCGGAAAGTCTCTCCCTGCCTTTGCGGTTAAGGTGAGTTTCGGAAAGGAAGGGCGCTTCGCCTCCCTTGTGATGGAGAAAAAAGCGAACGCGGAGAAGGCAAAAGCGTTTATTCTGGGGAAAAAAGGAAAGCATTCCGCGGTTTCTGAGGATAACATTGTTGATTTTGTGGAAAAATCAAGGAATTTCACAGGCTGATTGTGGAAAGACGCCTGAATTCAGGGTTCGCAGGTTTTTTTACGCGCCGTGAGCTCATCAACAAAGGGATGATAGGGATAATTGTATTTAGAAGGAGAAAAGATGAAAAAGCAGAGTTACCGTCAGGTCTATCACGCGAATGTTCCGTCCGGATGGGCAAACGACCCGAATGGGACCATTTTCTATCAGGGAAAAGCGCATCTGTTTTACCAGCATTATCCCTATAAGGCCGAATGGGGCACTATGCACTGGGGGCATTTCGCCACGGAGGATTTCATTCGGTGGGAAAACCTGCCGGTGGCACTGGTGCCTGACCAGGACTATGAAGTGATCTGCGGCTGCTGCTCCGGATCGGCGGCGGAAGTGGACGGAAAGCTCTGGCTGATGTATACGGCGGCACAGCCGGTACTCCAGCGCCAGTGTATCGCCGTTTCAGTGGACGGAGGCATCTCCTTTAAGAAAAACCCGGACAATCCCATCCTGACTGCGGACATGCTGGACCCCGAGATTTCGGAGCTTGATTTCCGCGACCCGCGGCTGTTCCGAAAGGACGGCCTATGGTACCTGATCGCAGGAGTGCGGATCCTGGATCCGGCATCAGCACCCGCGGCGCGGGGCAGCCTTTCCGGCGGACAGGTCTCCGGCGGTCTTGTGTCAGGCGGCCGGGTGTCCGGCGGGTCTGCAGCAGCGGCGGGTTCAGAAAGCGGCGTTCCCACTTCAGGCTTCTGCACAGAGCAGGACGGCGTGCGCTCCCCTTCCGCCGGAGATGTCTCGGGCACAGCCCCGGGGAATCCGGGCTTCGGCAACCTGATCCTGGCCAGGAGCGAAGATCTGCTGCACTGGGAGTATGCGGGGCACCTTTTATATGAGGACACGCCGGGGCAGATCCCGATGGACCATGACTATTTCTGCCTGAACGGCGTCTATGAATGTCCGGATTATTTCAACGTGGACGGGACGGAGGTCCTTCTCTCCAGTCCCCAGAATCTGCCGCAGATGGGAAATCTGTACCAGAACATCCACTCTTCCCTTTATATGCTGGGGAAACTGGATTTTGAGGACGGACATTTCACGGTGGAAAAGGTCGGGGAACTGGACAGCGGCTTTGACTTCTATGCCGCCCAGACGCTCCGCATGCCGGACGGCAGAGTGATCATGATCGCCTGGAAGGAAATGTGGGACCGCAGTTTCCCCACCAGGAAAGAAGGCTGGGCCGGGACCTACACTCTTCCAAGGGAGCTCCGGGTCGAAGATCATACCCTGGTGCAGAAGCCCGTACGGGAGATCGAACAGTTCCGGACGAACCGCGCCGCAGTCCCGGACTTTACCGTCGGAGCCAGAGAAGAAATATCGTTCCCTGACATCTGCGGAACCGCCGCGGAGATCCATGTCACCCTGGAGCCGGGCACAGCGGAGAAGGCCGGCTTGAAACTGTTCTGCGGACAGGAACACGAGACTCTTATCTATTATGACTGCGCGGACGACGTGATCGTATTCGACCGCACGAACTCCGGTCTGCCGCTGGAAGGCAGGGAGGACGATGTGAATGTGCGGCGGGTCGATCTGTCCCCGGTGGACGCCAACGGAAAGATCTCGGCAGGAGAAGCAGCCAGGGAAACCATCGACCTGCGCATCTTCCTGGATATCTGCTCCATCGAAGTGTTCATCGACGGCGGCCGTCATGTGATGACCGGAAATGTATATCCGGATCTGGAAACGGACGACGGCATCCGCTTCTTCGCGAAAGGCGGCAGCTGTACCTTCCGGAACGTCGAGAAATATGATGTCCGGACCAGCTGAGAGCTAAGTTAGAAGACTGAGAGGGCGTTTTTCGGTGATTTTCAAATTTCCGTACCCCTTTACAGCGAAAAATGCTGGCTTTTTCCGCTTGTTTTGATGTATTTGATCATGAAATGGGCGTTTTATGGGCTTTTTTGGAAATAGGCACCCCTGTTTTTTCGAAAAACAGGGGTGCCTTTTTTTCAAACTTGCCAAAATGCGCCCAACAAGCTTTAAAAAGCTCTGGGATTCGGCTCAAAAGCAGCTTTTCAAGAGCTCTGAGGGGTGCGGATTTTCAAAATCCCCTTAAAAACGCCCAATTGTCACTTTCCAGTTTCAGCGCACCATGGACAGGGAATTGGAAGCTTCAAAAGTTGTTTTCAGTCGATGGTTTTTCTGTAATTCAAAAGATGTGACCCGCCCGTGATCCTTCCTGTCTCATTAACCAAAGGAACAGAAAAGACCTTCCGGAAACGACTGTTTAGACAGCCGCGCCGGAAAAAGAAAAGAGATAAGGGAAAAAGCAGGAGGAAATCATGAGAAAAAGATCTTTGATGAAAAAGTACGCGGCGGCGGTGATGGCGGCGGTGATGATGACGGCAGCGGTCACGGGCTGCGGCATGGGCGGACAGACGGAAACGACAGCGGCAGAAACGACGGAAGCTTTACCGGAGACAGTTCCGGAAACTTCGGGCACTTCGGCGGAGACGACGGCGCAGCAGACAGAGACTCCTGCGGAGACGGTGCCGGCGACCACGGCAGCTCCGTCGGTGACAGAAGCGCTGCGGGAAGAGTTTGGAGACCTGGTGGGGGACAGCCTTGACATGGCTGCAGAATATTTCATGGGAGCGCCGGCTGCGGCGCCGGCGGCGAAGCAGTCCGCCGGAGCTGCCATGTACGAGAGCAGTAATGTCATGGGCTTCCTGCCCGGTGATCACAACGCGCCCCAATGGAACACGGAAGAGTATGATTATACCGAAGAAAACGGCTGGAAGGCCGTCAGCGTCTCTCCCTTCTCCACCTTTGCCGCGGATGTGGACACGGCTTCCTACGCGAACCTTCGTCGGATGATCCTCCGGGGTCAGAAGGTCCCGGCGGATGCGGTGCGGATCGAAGAGATGATCAATTACTTTTCCTACGATTACCCGGAGCCGGAAAACGGGGAGCCTTTCTCTGTGACCACGGAGATCGCGCCCTGTCCCTGGAATGAAGATACAGAGCTTCTTTTAGTGGGACTGCAGGCAGAGAAGCTGGATCCGCAGGAACTGCCGGCGTCTAACCTCGTGTTCCTGATCGATGTCTCCGGTTCCATGGACGAATGGAACAAGCTGCCCCTTGTGCAGCGGGCCTTCCTTCTTCTCGCGGAGAACCTGGGAGAGGATGACCGGATCTCCATCGTGACCTATGCTTCCAGCGACAAAGTGGTCCTGGACGGCGTGCACGGCAGCGAAAAGGCAAAGATCACCGCCGCGGTGGAGGACCTGATGGCAGGCGGCGGCACCAACGGATCCGCCGGGATCCAGACTGCCTACGAACTGGCGGAAAAGTACTTTATTGAGGGCGGCAACAACCGGGTGATCATGGCAACGGACGGTGACCTGAACATCGGCGTGACGGACCAGGGATCCCTGACCCGCCTGATCGAAGATGAAGCAAAGTCCGGCGTGTATCTTTCCGTACTCGGCTTCGGGGAAGGAAATCTGGCGGATGCCAGGATGGAAGCGCTGGCGGACCACGGAAACGGGAACTACAGCTACATTGACGATATCGCCGAGGCACGGCGCGTCCTGACCCAGGAAGCCGGCGGCACTCTTTTCACCGTGGCGAAGGACGTGAAGCTCCAGGTGGAGTTCAATCCGGAAAAGGTAAAGGGTTACAGGCTGATCGGATACGAGAACCGCGTCATGGCCGCAGAGGATTTTGCGGATGACACGAAGGACGGCGGAGAACTGGGCGCAGGCCACCGGGTCACAGCCCTCTTTGAGATCGCGCAGCCGGATTCGAAGCAGGAAGTCGGCGAAGTCGCCAGAAAATACGGGGCGACCGGCAGCGGAACGGCGGCAGACAACAGCGGAACGGCAGCAGCCGGCGGCTCCTCGGAGTGGTGTACGGTCAGCATCCGCTATAAAGAGCCGGATGCCGCAGCAGTAAAGAATACTGCAGAACAGAAGGAAACTTCCGGGCAGGAAAGCATCCTCCTCGAGTACCCCGTGGACAACACTTCCGTGAAGCCGGTGATGAGCGATGACCTCTCCTGGGCAGCGGGTGTCGCCCAGGTAGGCATGATCCTGAAGGATTCGGAGTACAAGGGAAGTTCGGAGCTTTCTGATGTGGTGGAACGCCTGGCGAAGACGGCCCACGCTTCTGACGACAGCTACCGCAGGGAGTTCCTGTATATGATCGACCGCCTGAACAGGGCGGAGTAAAAAAACCGGCCGCCTGAACAGAGCGTAATAAGGCAGGGATGCTGAATCTCTTTATCTATGGTACAATGACCGCAAAGGAAAGCGGTCATTGTATCTGCCTGCGGCAGACAGCTTCCTGTCGGAAGCTGCCGGGCACGCCGCGAAGAACGCTGATGCGTTTTCGCGTCTAT
>JAFSYO010000141.1 GCA_017449925.1 Stomatobaculum sp. | reverse complement strand
TCCCGGCAGGACGCGGGAAGCGTGGAAGTCGTCGAACAGCTTGCCGCCGAATTCCAGATACAGCTTGTCGCCGAATTTCGCGATGCGGTCTTTGATGTGCTCAGACTGCATGGTGAGGTATTTGTTGTTGTCAAACCCGATTTTCATAGTTTTCTCCTTCGATGAACGCTTCGGGCCGTCCGGTGCGGTCCCCTCAACTCCAACTCTTGGATTTTACCATACAGAAGGGTTTTGTGGTATACTTTCGGCAGAAGAAGGGAAAGGAGATCATCTGTGGAAAAGAGAGACATTCCCCGCCCCGGAGAGTTCTACCGCCATTTTAAGAACAGACTGTATCAGATCATAGCCGTGGCTTGTGACGCGGAGACGGAAGAGCAGGTCGTTGTCTACCAGGCGCTTTACGGAGATTACCGGATCTGGGTCCGGCCGCTGGAAAATTTCCTCAGCAGGACCGACCGGGAGAAGTACCCGGAGGCTGCCCAGGAGTGGCGCTTCGAGCGTGTTCTGCCCGGAGCATCCGCACAGACGGCAGCGGCATCACCCGCGGAATCCGCACAGACGGCAGCGGCATCATCCGCGGAATCCGCACAGACGGCAGCGGCATCATCCGCGGAATCCGCAGAGGCAGCAGCTGCACCCGTCCCCGCAGAACAGGCTGCCTCAGCTTCCGAGGTGCTGCTCGCTTTCCTTGACGCGGAGACCCGGGAAGAGAAGAAAGCCGTCCTGGTCTCCGGCATGGGCCGCCTGACCCAGAGAGAGCTGGACAGCATCTACATGGCTCTGGATATGCCTGCCCAGGAGGGGGACGTCCGTACCCAGGTCCAGGGCATTCTTTCCTGGATGAAGACCCAGGAGCGCTACGAAAGCAACAGACTGAGAGACGGAAGGAACGGGATCATCACCCGCAGAGTTTGACAGGAAAGGGATTATCGCCCGCCATGTTTGATATTCAGGAAGAACTGAAAAAACTGCCGAAAAGCCCGGGCGTGTATATCATGCACGATAAGAAGGACGAGATCCTTTACGTGGGCAAGGCGGTGAATCTTTATAACCGGGTGCACCAGTATTTCCAGACCTCCCGGGGCAAGACCACGAAGATCCTGAAGATGATCAGTCTGATCGATCACTTCGAGTATATCGTCACCGACTCGGAACTGGAAGCCCTGGTTCTGGAGAACAACCTGATCAAGGAGAACCGGCCCCGCTACAATACTCTTCTGAGGGACGACAAGACTGATCCGTATATCAAGGTCACGGTCCGGGAGCCTTACCCGAGAATCTTCCTGACCAGGAAGCTTCAGAAGGACAAGGCGAAGTATTTCGGCCCCTTCTCCAGCAGCTCGGCGGTCCGGGACACCCTGGACCTGATGTACAAGGTGTTCCGCCTGCGGGACTGCAGCCGTGTCCTGCCGAAGGATATCGGGAAGGAGCGGCCCTGCCTCAACTATCACATCCACCAGTGCGGCGCGCCCTGCCAGGGGTTTATTTCCGAGGAAGAGTACCGGAAGAACGTGGATGCGGCCCTGGGATTCCTGAACGGGAAGTTCGATCCGGTGATGGACCGGATCCGGGACGAGATGATGAAAGCTTCCGACGCGATGGAATTCGAGCGGGCGGCGGAGCTCAGGGATCTTCTGAACAGCGTGGACCACATTGCCCAGAAGCAGAAGATCACCTCCGACGGCATGGAGGACCGGGACCTGATCGCCCTGGCCCGGGATGACCGGGAAGCGGTGATCCAGGTGTTCTTTGTGCGGGAGGGACGCATCGTCGGCAGGGAGCATCACTATCTCAGGACAGCAGTGGAAGAGGAAGATGCGGAGCTGCTGGAGTCTTTCGTGAAGCAGTTCTATGCGGGAACTCCCTTCCTGCCTCGGGAGATCTGGCTGAGGGAGACGCTTCCGGATGCGAAGCTTCTTTCCGACTGGCTTTCGGAGAAGCGGGGATCCCGCGTGCGGCTCGTGGTGCCGAAAAAGGGAGAAAAGGAAAAACTGATGGAGCTGGCGGAGCGGAATGCCGCCATGATCCTGGAAAAGGACCGGGAGCGTCTGCAGATGGACGTGGCCCGGAGCAGCGGGGCGGTCCGGGAGATCGAGGCGCTGACGGGACTGTCCGGCATCAGCCGCATGGAGGCTTACGATATCTCCAACATTTCCGGCGTGGAGTCTGTGGGTTCCATGGTGGTCTATGAAGACGGAAAGCCGAAGAAGAGCGATTACCGGAAGTTCCGCATCCGCACTGTCGTCGGGCCGGACGATTACGCTTCCATGCGGGAGGTGCTGACCCGGCGTCTCACCCACTCTCTGGAGCAGAAAGACGATCACTTCCTGAAGCTGCCGGACCTCATCCTTATGGACGGCGGCAGGGGCCAGGTGAATATCGCACTGGAGGTGCTGGAGGAGCTTAAGCTCGGGATCCCGGTCTGCGGCATGGTAAAGGACGACCGGCACAGGACCAGGGCCCTCTGGTACCGGGGGGGTGAGGTGCCCATCGACCAGCACTCCGAGGGCTTCCGGCTCATCACCCGGATCCAGGACGAGGCGCACCGTTTTGCTATCGAGTACCACCGTTCCCTCCGTTCGAAGGACCAGGTGAGGTCCCTTCTGGACGGAATTCCGGGGATCGGACCGGTCCGGCGGAAAGCTCTTCTCAGGCAGTTCGGAAGCCTGGAGGGGATCCACGCGGCCAGTCTGGAGGAGCTTTCCGCGGCGCCTGATATGAACGCCGCGGCCGCCGCATCTGTCTATCAATTTTTCAGAAGTTATGATACGATGAATAGTAACGAAAAAACAGAGGACCCGCCGGCAGTAAAGGCGGAGAAGGAGCAGTGAATATGCAGGGGATCACAGTTACTCAGCTCATCAACAGTAACCATTTCAAGAACCTGACACCGGAGATCGACACGGATTCCATCATCATCACCGTTCCGGATGTGAACCGGCCGGCGCTTCCCCTGGCCGGCTTCTTTGCACACTTTGACAACGAGAGGCTGCAGCTGATCGGAAACGTGGAGACAGAGTTCATCAGCCTCATGTACGAGGACCAGAAGGAGCGGATCTTCGACCAGATGTGCCGCTACCGCTTTCCCGGCATCATCTTTTCCAGGAACCTGCGGCCGGACGAGGTGCTGCTCAGAAAATGCCATGAGTACGGTATTCCCTGTCTGGTGACCCATCAGCCTACCGCGGACCTCACTGCAGAGCTGATCCGCTGGCTGAAGGCAAAACTGGCGCCCCGCATTTCCATCCACGGCGTTCTCGTGGATGTCTACGGCGAGGGCGTTCTGATCATGGGCGATTCCGGCGTCGGTAAAAGTGAAGCCGCGCTGGAGCTGGTCCGCCGCGGACACCGCCTGGTGGCGGACGATGTGGTGGAGCTCCGCCGTATTTCCGACGTCTCCCTGATCGGCCGGTCCCCCAACATCACGAAGCACTTCATCGAGCTTCGCGGCATCGGCATCATCGACGTGAAGGCCCTGTTCGGCGCGGAGTGCGTGAAGGACGTCGTGACCGTGGACCTGGTGATCAAGATGGAGCCCTGGGACAAGGACCGCGATTACGACCGCCTGGGAATGGAAGACCAGTACACGGAGTTCCTGGGGGTCAAGGTGGTCTGCAACACCCTTCCCATCCGTCCCGGACGGAACCTGGCCGTGATCTGCGAGACCGCGGCAGTCAACCGCAGGCAGAAGAAGATGGGATACAACGCGGCGAAGGAGCTTTACAACCGCGTCACCGAGAACATGATCAAGAGCGCCGCGGAGCACGAGCGCAGCCAGCGCGAGGAAGAGCTGATCGCGGAGCGGAGAAGGATCGGCGAGGAGATGAACAAGGACGTGCCGCACAACAACGCGCACCTTCCTACCATCGACCTCACGGATCTGCCGGAGCACTACGGAGAGATGGAGCGGAACGAGTGCCGCATCGAATCCGAGAGCTCCAGCCTGGACGACGACAACGAGTGATCCTGGCCGGAGACCAATCTCCGACCAAGATCAACGCTGCGCGCAAGTCCCGCAAGCGGGACTTTAAATTAGGAGAACCATGTATATTCTGAGAAAAAACGAACCCATGCGCCTGCACACCACCTTCCGGGTGGGAGGTCCGGCGGACACCTACGCGGAGCCGGAGGATGAGTGGGAGCTGAAGGAGCTTCTGGACACCTGCGAGGCGGCCGGGACTCCGTACCTTCTGATCGGTCACGGCTCCAACCTTCTGATCGGCGACGGCGGTTTCCGGGGGACAGTCATATGCCTCGGAAAAGCGTTTTCAGAGATCCGGACCGAGGGCGATGTGATCACCGCCCGGGCCGGCGCTCTGCTTTCCGCTGTCGCGAACACAGCCCTGGAGCACGGACTGACCGGTATGGAATTTGCCTCGGGGATCCCCGGTTCTGTAGGAGGCGCGCTGGTGATGAACGCAGGCGCCTACGGAGGAGAGATCCGCGACATCCTTCTTTCCGCGGACATCCTGGAGATGGACGGGTCCTCGGACCGGGTGGACGCGGACGGGCTGGAGCTTGGGTACCGTACCAGCAACATCACGGCCCTGGGCCGCACAGTGCTGGGCGCGTCTTTCCGTCTGCAGAAGGGCGACCCCGCGGAGATCGAAGCAAAAATGAAGGATCTGAACGGACGCAGGAAGGAAAAGCAGCCCCTGGAGTATCCCAGCGCCGGCTCTACTTTTAAGCGCCCCGAAGGATATTTTGCCGGAAAGCTGATCGAAGACGCCGGACTGAAGGGCTTTTCCATCGGCGGCGCCCAGGTCTCGGAAAAGCATGCCGGCTTTGTGATCAACAGGGACAACGCCACCGCGAAGGATATTCTGGATCTCATCAAAGAGGTGCAGCGCCGCGTGTTTGAAGATGCCGGAGTCCGTCTGGAGACGGAGATCCGGATGGCAGGAGAATTCTGAAATGTCTTTTTCTTCCGAGGTAAAGGATGAACTCGCCAGGGTGAACCCGGAGTCCGCAGAGATCCGCCGGGCCGAACTTTCGGCCATGCTGCTGTATGGCGGAAAAAGCAAAGCGGAGAAGGAACAGCTCCTCTTTTCCAGCGAACACGCCGGAACGGTCAGAAAATACTTTACATTGGTCAGAAATACATATAAAATCAGTGATAGTTTTGTGATTCAGAAACGTCCGTCCCTGAAACGGGCGCACGCCTTCGAGGCTGTGCTTTCCGGCAGGGATGCAGTGCAGATGATCCTGGAGGATCTTCATTTCCGGGCGGATGCTTCCGGAGACCTCGAATCGGAGGAAGAGAGGAAGGAGGCACCGGAGCCCGAGGAGCGCGCGTTCCTGAGAGGTGCGTTCCTGGCGGCAGGTTCCCTGTCGGACCCGGAGAAGTCCTACCATCTGGAATTCGTCTGTTCGGACGAAAAAAAGGCAGGGACCCTGAAAGCTCTGCTCCGGAAGATCGGGGCGGAGGCGGGCATCGTTGGACGAAAGCGCTTCAGCGTGGTCTACCTGAAGGACAGCAGCGGGATCGTGGATGCCCTCGGGTGGATGGGCGCTCCGGGTGCCCTGATGGAGATGGAAAATGTCCGGATCCTGAAGGAAATGCGGAACAGCGTGAACCGTCAAGTGAACTGCGAAGCGGCGAATATCTCCAAGACTGTCAGTGCATCGATGAAACAGGTGCAGGAGATCGAATACATCCGGGACACAGCCGGCCTGGATTCTCTTCCGGATCATCTCCGGGAGATGGCAGAAGTGCGGTTACAGTATCCTGAAGCCGCGCTGAAAGAGCTGGGAGAATACCTGAACCCTCCGGTGGGAAAAAGCGGAGTCAACCACAGACTCAGAAAGCTGTCGGAATATGCCGGAGAGCTGAGAGGAGCCAAAGTATGGTAAAGAAGTCGATCGTTGTAAAGCTGGACCAGAAAACGGATGTTATGCCCATTGCCATGTTTGTCCAGGTCGCCAGCCAGTATGTGAGCAGCATCTATGTGGATGCGGAGGAAAAGCGCGTCAATGCCAAGAGCATCATGGGCATGATGACGCTGGGACTCAACACCGGGCTGAAGATCGTCGTGACAGCGGACGGACCGGACGAAGCGCAGGCTGTGGACGGCATCGAGGCATATCTCAGCTGAACCCGACAGATCAGAAGAACTATACGGCGCATAGGTGTGCGTCCGCGGAACAGTCTGCGGCGCATCACTTATGCGCTTTCTGCGTTCCATACAGCCGTTCTTAACGAACACGAGCCAGAGGCGAAGGGTGAGTTTAGAACAGGCTGTTAAGAGGAGGAGGAACTTTGGCTTTTACACATCTGCACGTCCACACGGAATATTCTCTGCTGGACGGTTCCAGCAAGATCAAAGAGATCGTCGCCCGGGCGAAGGAGCTGGGAATGGATTCCCTTGCCATCACGGATCACGGCGCCATGTACGGCGTGATCGAGTTCTACAAAGCTGCAATGGACGCGGGGATCCGCCCGGTGCTGGGCTGCGAAGTCTACGTGACCCCCGGCTCCCGCTTTGACCGGGAGACAGGAAAAGGAGAGGACCGCTACTACCACCTGATCCTCCTGGCGGAAAACAACACAGGCTACGCAAACCTGACGAAGATCGTTTCCCGCGGCTTTGTGGACGGATTTTACTATAAACCGAGGGTGGACATGGAGACTCTCCGGGAGTTCCACGAAGGGCTTATCGCCAGTTCCGCCTGTCTTGCGGGCGAAGTGGCCAGGAATCTGGCCAGGAACCAGTACGAGGAAGGAAAACAGGCCGCCCTCCGCTATCTTGAGATCTTCGGGGAAGGGAACTTTTTCCTGGAAATGCAGGACCACGGGATCCCGGCCCAGAAACTGGTGAACCAGCAGCTCCTCCGGATGTCTTCGGAGACGGGGATCCCCCTGATCGTTACCAACGACTCTCACTATACTTACGCGGACGATGCTGAACCCCACGACCTCCTGCTCTGCCTGCAGACCGGAAAGAAGGTGACGGACACCGACCGTATGCGCTATGAAGGCGGACAGTATTACCTGAAATCCGAGGAAGAAATGCGGGAGCTGTTCCCCTACGCGGAGGAGGCACTGCAGCGCACCCGTGAGATCGCGGAACGCTGCAATGTGACCATCACGTTCCATGAATTGAAGCTCCCTGCCTACGACGTGCCGGCAGGTTATGCCGATGCCTGGGAGTATCTCCGGACGCTCTGTGAAGAAGGCATGAAGAAGCGCTATCCCGCGGATGATGGGACACTGCGGGAGCGCATGGAATATGAGCTCGGCGTGATCCGTAACATGGGATTCGTGGACTATTTCCTGATCGTCTGGGATTATATTAATTTCGCGAAGTCCCACGGGATCTCCGTAGGCCCGGGGCGAGGCTCCGCTGCGGGTTCCATCGTGTCCTACTGCCTCGGCATCACCGACATCGACCCCATCCGCTACCAGCTGATCTTTGAGCGCTTCCTCAACCCGGAGCGGGTCTCCATGCCTGATATCGACGTGGACTTCGCCTTCGAGAAAAGGCAGGAAGTCATCGACTATGTGGTCCGGAAATACGGGAAAGACCGGGTCTGCCAGATCATCACTTTCGGAACCCTGGCTGCGAAGGGCGTGGTGCGGGATGTGGGACGTGTCCTGGACCTTCCCTATGCCCGCTGCGACGCCATTGCGAAGATGATCCCCAATGACCTGGGGATGACGCTGGACAAGGCGCTGAAGGTCTCCAGGGACCTGAAAAACGCCTACGAAACGGACCCGGAGGTAAAAAAACTCATCGACCTTTCCCGGAGGCTGGAGGGACTGCCGCGGCATTCCTCCATGCACGCTGCCGGCGTCGTGATCTCCAAAAAAAGCGTGGATGAATATGTGCCGCTGTCCCGGGGCGCCGACGGTTCCATCACCACCCAGTTCACCATGACGACCCTGGAGGAGCTGGGCCTTCTGAAGATGGACTTCCTGGGCCTCCGGACACTGACCGTGGTGCAGAACGCGGCGGAGGCCGCATCGAAAAAAGCCGGACACCCCATCGATATGCTGGCCATCGACTTCAACGACCCGAAGGTCATGGAGATGATCGGCAGCGGCAGCACCGAGGGTGTGTTCCAGCTTGAAAGCGCGGGGAAGAAGAGCTTCATGAAGGAGCTGAAGCCGGAGAACATCGAAGATATCATCGCCGGCATCTCCCTGTACCGCCCGGGTCCCATGGATTTCATCCCCCGCTACCTCAAAGGAAAGAATGACCGCTCCTCTATCCAGTACGAGTGTCCGGAACTGGAGCCGATCTTAAAACCCACCTACGGCTGCATCGTTTACCAGGAGCAGGTGATGCAGATCGTCCGGGATCTGGCGGGATACACCCTGGGGCGGAGCGACCTGGTGCGGCGCGCCATGTCGAAGAAGAAAGAATCCGTCATGCAGAAGGAACGGCAGAACTTCGTGTACGGAAACCAGAAGGAAGGCGTCCGGGGATGCGTCGCAGCAGGCATCCCGGAACAGGTGGCAAACCATATCTTTGACGAGATGACCGACTTCGCGAAGTACGCCTTCAACAAGTCCCACGCCGCGTGCTACGCCTATGTGGCCGTGCAGACGGCCTGGCTGAAGTACTACTATCCGAAGGAATTCATGGCGGCCCTGATGACCAGCGTCCTGGACAATATCGGAAAGGTGTCGGAGTACATCCTGGTGTGCCGCCAGATGGGCATCCGCATCCTGCCGCCGGACGTGAACGAAGGAGAGAGCGGGTTTTCCGTCTCGGAGGACGGCATCCGCTTCGGACTTTCCGCCATCCGTTCCGTGGGAATGGGCGTGGCGGAACAGGTGGTCCGGGAGCGGAAGAGCGGCGGCCCCTACCGCGCCCTGGAGGACTTTATCGAGCGGCTCAGCAGCAAAGAAGTGAACCGCAGGACGCTGGAAAGTTTCGTGAAGGCCGGCGCCATGGACAGCCTGCCCGGGAACCGGAAGCAGAAGATGCTGGTGATCCCGGAACTCCTGGACAAGAAGAACAGCAAAAAGAACAGCGTTCCCGGCCAGATGACCCTCTTCGATTTTGCAGGGGAGGAGGAGAAGGAGAGCTTCCGGGTGGCCATGCCAAAGACGCCGGAGTTCGAACGGGAAGATCTGCTGGCCTTCGAAAAGGAGATCCTGGGCATTTATTTAAGCGGACATCCGCTGGACCAGTACGCTGATCTCTGGCAGTCCACGGTCACGGCGATGACCACGGATTTCCTGGTGGATCCCGAGACCGGCGTGTCTGTGGCCCGGGATGGTTCCAGGCAGGTCATCGGCGGACTCATCAGCTCAAAAACTGTCAAGAATACGAAGACGAACCAGGTCATGGCCTTTTTTACCGTCGAGGATCTGGTGGGAAGCGTGGAAGTGATCTGTTTTCCGCGGGATTACGAAAAATACCGGAACATGCTGAACCCGGATGAAAAAGTATTTGTACAGGGGCGTGTCTCGGTCAGCGATGACGATACAGCAGGGAAGCTGATCTGCGAGCAGATATTCCCCTTCTTCCGGGAAGAGAGGACGCTCTGGGTCCGCTATGCGGACAAGGCAGCCTACGATGCGGATATCGCTTCTCTGATGCTGGACATCGGCGGCAGCGAAGGAGACGACCTGGTCAAGATCTACCTGGGAAAAGAGCGGCAGATGCGCACTCTGGGGGCAAACTGGAAAGTGTATGCGGATGAAGCGCTGGCGGATACGATCCGCAGCCGCCTCGGAGAGGAGAACGTGAAGATCGTTACGAAGCCGCTGAAAACTTCGGCGGCGCCGTTGAAATGATAAAATCTTTAAGGTAAAATGTTTATAAATATGGTCACCTGCAGCTAGAGATGCGAAGCATCCCGGGCCAAGGTGCGAACCTCGAACCAGACAGTGTTCATCATATGAGTAAAGGAGACTTCTATGGCTAAGTCGATCAGTACCATCGGTGTTCTTACCAGCGGCGGCGATGCGCCGGGAATGAATGCGGCTATCAGAGCTGTGGTCCGTACAGCGATACACAGCGGACTGAAAGTAAAAGGAATCATGCGGGGATACTCCGGACTCCTGGAAGAAGAGATCATCGACATGGATATGACCAGCGTCGCTGAGATCATCAACCGCGGCGGAACGATCCTTTACACTGCCCGCTGCATGGAAATGATGACTCCGGAAGGCCAGAAGAAAGCGGCGGATATGTGCCGGAAGCATGGCATTGAGGGCATCGTGGTCATCGGCGGCGACGGCTCCTTCCGCGGTGCGGGCGCCCTGGCAAGAGAAGGCATTAACACTATCGGCGTTCCCGGGACCATCGACCTGGATATCGCCTGCACAGAATATACCATCGGTTTCGATACCGCGGTGAATACCGCCATCGAGGCCATCGACAAGGTGCGAGACACCTCTGCTTCCCACGAGAGATGCTCCATTATCGAGGTCATGGGCCGCCACGCCGGTTATATCGCCCTGTGGAGCGGTATCTCCACCGGCTCTGACGCCATCCTGATCCCGGAGCGCTACGACGGAAACGAGCAGGAGCTGATCAATCAGATCATCGCCAGCAGGAAGCGCGGCAAGAAGCACTTCATCATCGTGAACGCAGAGGGCATCGGCCACTCCACCTCCATGGCAAAGCGTCTGGAAGCAGCCACCGGCATCGAGACCAGGGCCACCATCCTGGGCTACATGCAGCGCGGCGGAGCGCCGTCCTGCAAGGACCGTTATTTTGCATCCATCATGGGCGCGAAGGCAGTGGATCTCCTGATCGAAGGGAAGACGAACCGCCTGGTGTCGTACCAGAACGGCGATTTCTGTGACTTTGACATCGCAGAGGCCCTGCAGATGACCAAGGATATTCCGGAAGACCAGTTCCAGCTCACCACGAAGCTGACCAGGTGATTTCCGGCTTTAGCAATGAATAGTACAGCGCAGCACCGGACACGGTGCTGCGCTTTTGTGAGGTATACAGCTTAGAACAACTAGTTGTGAGGAGCACATTACCAATGACAGAAAACACAGTCGTGCTTTGCGGCGCGAATTCCTACAACGAAAAATACTACCTGGCTCCGGAGTTTGAAAGCCTCCCGGAGTCCGTCAGGAATGAACTGAAGATCCTCTGCGTCAGCATCACGGAGGAATGCGGCGGCATCCTGACCCTGGAGTTCGATTCTGAAGGGAACCTGAACTTCGTCTCCCGGGCGGAGGACGGGGACTACCTCTTTGACGACATTTCCAGCGGGATGAAGATCGGCCGGGCCCGCTTCGAACACCGGGAGCTCCTGGAAGGCCTGGAACTC
This sequence comes from Stomatobaculum sp., assembly GCA_017449925.1. The sequence continues at coordinate 8,675 of JAFSYO010000141.1, read as the reverse complement.
TATTACAGGGTCCGGTTTCTCGGCATGACGGAGGAGGAAGCGGAGGAAAAGGCGGAATGAGGATCGGAACTGTCAGCCTGGAGCACGGGATCTTTCTCGCGCCCATGGCGGGGGTCTCGGACCTGCCTTTCCGTCTTCTCTGCAGGGAGCAGGGCTGCGAGATGGCGGTGACGGAGATGGTCAGCGCGAAGGCGGTCTGGTACAACAAGCCCTTACGGACGGCGCTGGAACAGATGCCGGAGGACGGTCCCTTTCCCTTCCTGGACCGGGGCACCACGGAGCTGCTGCGCACAGTGCCGGAGGACCGGCCCCTGTCGATGCAGCTCTTCGGATCGGACCCGGAGATCTGCGGGGAGATCGCCGCGCTGCTGGAAAAAGGCCCCTGGGACTGCATCGATTTCAACATGGGCTGTCCCGTGCCGAAGGTGGTGAACAACTATGAAGGGTCCCGACTGATGACGGACCCGGATCTGGCGTACCAGGTGATCCGGGCCATGACGAAGCGGGTCAGGAAACCGGTGACGGTGAAGATCCGGGCAGGCTTCGACAAAGCCCACGTGAACGCGCCGGAGTTCGCAAAGAGGCTGGAGGACGCCGGCGCGGCGGCCATCGCGGTGCACGGCAGGACCCGGGAACAGTACTATTCCGGGACTGCGGACCGGGATGTGATCCGCAGGGTGAAGGAGGCGGTCTCGGTCCCGGTGATCGGGAACGGGGATATCCGCACCGCCCAGGATGCGAAAAGCATGATGGAGGAGACCGGCTGCGACGGGATCATGGTCGGCCGTGGGGCGGAAGGAAATCCCTGGCTGTTCCGGGAGATCAAAAGCTTCCTGACAGACGGGACTGTGCCGGAGCGGCCCTCCCCGGAGGCAAAAAAGAAGATGATGCTGCGTCATCTCTCCATGCAGATCGACCAGGACGGGGAACACATGGGGATCCTCCGAATGCGGAGCCACTTTGCCTGGTATCTCCACGGTATCCCAAACGCCGCGGCAGTACGGAACAAGGTGAACACAGCTTCCGGCCGGGAAGAATTGGAAATGATTCTTGAAGAAGCGCTGCGGTGCTGAAAAGCGCGCTGTGGACGCATTATCCGTTGACAGAAAATTCTTTCTGTAATAAAATTCTATGAAAATGTCCGCATGGAAACATTTTCCGCGGAATGCATCATACCAGGAGGAAAAGGCCATGGCCGAAGTCAAGAAGAACGTACTCACATACGAGGGACTGAAGAAATACGAGGAAGAACTGTCCGATCTGAAGGTCAATAAGCGGAAAGAGATCGCAGACAAGATCAAGGAAGCAAGAGAGCAGGGCGATCTGTCCGAGAACGCTGAATACGATGCGGCGAAGGACGAACAGCGTGACATCGAAGCCCGTATTGAAGAACTTGAGAATCTTCTGAAGTATGCCGAGGTCTATGTTGACGAAGAAGCTTCTACGGACGCGGTCGGCATCGGAAGCAACGTCAAGGTCCTGGATCTCGAGTTCGATGAAGAGCTCGATTTCAAGATCGTCGGATCCACCGAGGCGAACTCCCTCGAGGGAAAGATCTCCAACGAGTCCCCGGTGGGCGCGGCGCTTCTCAGGAAGCAGGTGGGCGATCTGATCACCGTCGAGACCCAGATGGGACCGCTGCAGTACAGAATCCTTGGAATCTCCAGAGACCAGGGCTGACGGCAGCAGCCTATTCATTTTTCAGGAAGCACAGAATACTTCAGCACCCCGACGAGGGGTGCTGAATCATTCCATCTAATCACAAAAAGAAAAAGGAAGTAGACATGGGAAACGAAGCGAAGGAAAAGAACCAGAATCAGGCTGCTCCGGAACAGGATATCAACAAGCTGATGCAGGTGCGCCTGGAGAAGCTTCAGGAACTGCAGGCCCAGGGAAGAGATCCCTTTGAGATCGTGAAGTACGATGTGACGCATCACTCCATGGAGATCAAAAACGACTTCGAGGCCTTTGAAGGAAAAGAAGTCTGCGTGGCCGGCCGCATGATGTCCAAGCGTGTCATGGGCAAGGCGTCTTTCTGCAGCGTTCTGGATCTGCAGGGCAGCATCCAGGCTTATGTGGCGAGGGACGTCGTGGGCGAGGAGCCTTACAAGGATTTCAAGAAGCTGGACATCGGCGATATCATCGGCATCCGGGGAACCGTATTCAAGACAAAGACCGGCGAGATCTCGATCCACGCAGAGGAGATCACCCTGCTCACCAAGAGCATGAAGCCCCTTCCCGAGAAGTACCACGGCCTGACTGACACGGACGCCCGCTACCGTCAGCGCTACGTTGACCTTATCATGAACAGCGAGGTCCGGGAGACCTTTGTAAAGCGCTCGAAGATCATTTCCTCCATCCGCCGCTTCCTGGACGACCAGGGCTTCATGGAGGTGGAGACCCCCATGCTGGTCAGCAATGCCGGCGGCGCCGCGGCGCGGCCCTTCGAGACCCATTACAACGCCCTGGACGAGGACGTGAAGCTTCGCATCTCCCTGGAGCTGTACCTGAAGAGACTGATCGTAGGCGGCCTGGAGCGCGTCTATGAGATCGGCCGCGTGTTCCGCAACGAGGGTCTGGACACCCGTCACAACCCGGAGTTCACCCTGATGGAGCTCTATCAGGCGTACACTGACTACCACGGCATGATGGACCTCACGGAGAACATGTTCCGCCATGTGGCCCAGGAAGTGAACGGCACCACTATGGTCACCTACAACGGCACCGAGATCGATCTCGGAAAACCCTTCAGGCGCGTCACCATGATCGACGCCGTGAAGGAATTCACCGGCATCGATTTCAGCCAGGTTAAGACCACGGAAGAGGCGAAAGCTCTGGCGGACCAGCATCATGTGGAATATGAGGACCGCCACTCCCGGGGCGACATTCTGAACCTCTTCTTCGATGAGTTCTGCGAGGAGAAGATGATCCAGCCCACCTTCGTCATGGACCACCCCATCGAGATCTCCCCGCTGACCAAGAAGAAGCCCGACGACCCGGAGTACGTCCAGAGATTCGAACTTTATATCTACGGCCGCGAGATGTGCAACGCCTACTCCGAGCTGAACGATCCCATAGACCAGCGCGAGCGCTTCAAGGCACAGGACGCCCTCTCAGAAGCGGGTGATGAAGAAGCCCAGCACACCGACGAGGACTTCCTGAACGCCCTGAACATCGGCATGCCGCCCACAGGCGGCATCGGATACGGCATCGACCGCCTGGTGATGCTGCTGACCGACAGCCCCGCTATCCGCGACGTCATCCTCTTCCCCACCCTCCGCCAGAGCAAGGATTAAGTGCCGGACATAATAATACATGTTAATAATGAGAAGAACTGTCTCTGACCGGGGCAGTTCTTTTTTTTGTAATCAGGATTATGATGAACCTGCTTTTGGATTTCGGATAGATTCATGATAATGACATTGAAATGAGACAGCAATGTTCCAAAATGAATTTTGAAATGTTCCGAAATGTATTTGTAATGTATCGCAATGTCTGATATATTGACTGTAGATAAAGAGCGTACGAGGAGGCTGCAAATGCGAATTAACGAACTGTACCCGGATGTAATTACAGAAGATTTGGACTACGAATACAAAGCGGTTTTGAACGCTGAGAATCCGGTAAAATGGGCAAAAACTATAGTTGGTTTTGCAAATGGGAGTGGCGGAATCCTGTTTGTTGGGGTTTCCAATGATGGAGAAGCATTCGGCATTGATCTGGATACTGTTGATAAAACAAAAAACCTTATTGCCATAATTAATGACAGGCATATTTTCCCTCATGTAAAGATAAAATACATGATGAGGAGTGTTGATGCAAACGCGGATCATTTTGTTCTCGCAGTACATATATCACCGGCAAATTCCGTGGTGAGGTACAGGGAAGGGGATTTTAATGAGACGGTGTATATTAAGGGGGATGGAAATACCACTCCCGCAACGCCGGAGGACATAATTTCATTATCAAAAAGAAAATATGGTATCGATAATGAAACGAGTGAGTTCCGTTATAACGAGGATGAGTGGACAGAATATAATGATCTATGCAGAGAATACAGGGAGGATGCATCTGCACCTTCGATAAAAGAGCTGCAAAATGAGGAAGTCGTTTCGCCTGACGGATATGCAAAGTCAGGGCTTGTAATGTTCAGAGATGGATATGCAGGGGAAGATACCCTTATATGCTGCCGCCTTTGGCAGGGAAAAACAAAAACAGGAACCGTCCTGGACAGTGATCGCTTTAAGGGATCTCTTGCGAAAGTATATCAGGATACATACAAATTTATACAGCGGAACACAAAAACGGGATGGCGAAAAACGGAAAAAGGCGGCAGAGAAGAAGTGCGGTCATATCCAAAAGAAGCGGTCAGGGAGGCGCTCGTCAATGCGATTGCCCACAGAGATTATTCAATCGGCGGAACTCAGATAGACGTGGATATCTATGCTGACAGAATAGATATCGTATCCCCCGGCTCCTGGTTGCTGCCCAGGGGGTATGAGGAATATCCTGCAGGTTCGATACCTTCTGTCCGAAGAAATTCGATCATCGCTGCCTGTCTTGATGTGGCAAATCTGATGGAGCGCGGCGGAACCGGTTTCCAGACTATGATCGGCAGTTATCAAATCTATCCTGAGAATTACCAGCCGGTTGTCCTGATCTATCCCGGGTTTCTGGACTTACGCTTGTTTGATGTATTATACAATGATAATGACGGTTCGATGGAAGCGGAACTATCCGATTCAGAAATAGTAATTGAAGCGCTGAGAAATCAGGGGCCGAAATCGGTGAAAGAACTTCAGGCAATGACGCATTACAAGAGCAGGAGCCAGTTCCTGGCGGAAGTAATCAAGCCGCTAATAGAATCTGATGTTATATATCGTGACGGGAACGCAAAGTCGCCGAAATCGAAAATCAGGTTGAAACGCTGAAATATCTTTGAATGGAGAGCTGAAATGAGAGAAATTCTTGAAAATGTGAGCCTCCTGCAAAAACGGCTGAACGACCTGCAGTTGGAGAATCAGGTGCTGAAGAATTTATTGGATCAGGCAAATATTTCCTATTCGCAAGAATTAAAGAGACTGAATACGCCTGAGACTGCAGCGGCATATGATTCGAATCAGGGAGCCAGAATTATACATCCGGAAGTTATTACTGCCAAAATGGCAAATGAGTTTTACTCCTGGTTCTGGGGCAGGCAGGATGTCTACGCAAAAAGATCCGTGAAGAAAGCGACGGGAGAAGCCGGATACTACCCGCAGTGCCATAACTTTTGGACAAATGTATGCCCCAGGAAACATGGACAGAAGATCAACTGCAAGGATTGCTCTCATCAAGTCCATAAGACATTAACCAAAGAAGATATCCTGCGTCATCTGCAGGGGAGAGCGTTCGATGCATCAGATGTAATCGGCGTTTATCCGCTGCTTCCCAATGGAACAGCCCGTTTCCTCGTATTTGATTTTGACAATCATGAAAAGGATGCGGAGAAGAACGATTATGCCAATACAGACGATGTATGGATTGAAGAAGTAGAAGCCATGCGGACAATATGTACCTTGAACGGGATTGATCCCCTGGTGGAACGCTCCCGATCAGGAAGAGGCGCGCATCTTTGGATCTTCTTTGATAAACCTATTCCTGCATCTTTGATCAGGAAGTTTGGATTTGCGCTCCTTGCAAAAGGCGCTGAGCAGGTCAATCTGAAATCCTTCAAATACTATGATCGGATGCTGCCGGCTCAGGATATGCTGCCGGAAGGCGGCATCGGCAATCTGATTGCACTCCCTTTACAGGGTATAGCCCTACGTGAAGGAAACAGCGCATTTATCGACCGGAACTGGAATGCTTATCCGGATCAATGGGCTGTCCTTCGGAGCAAGCCGAAGCTGTCAAAGGAGTTTCTGGAAATCAAACTGGCAGAATGGTCGTTGGCAGCTGAAAACCTGGAAGACAAAAATGAAAGCGGAGAGGAAAACAGGGAGAAACCATGGAAAGGTGCTGCCGGGTTTTCTGTCGCTGATGTAGACGGTACAATGAACATCACGCTGTCAAATGGAATCTATATAGACAGCCTGAACTTAAAGCCGGGAATACAGAACAGGATTCGGAGAATGGCGGCTTTCGGGAATCCCGTGTATTACAGGAACAACGCTATTGGCACATCCAATTACGAAACACCCCGGTGGATCTATCTCGGAAAAGACCATCTCAGCGGATATATCCAGATTCCAATAGGGCTTTATGAGGGCTTGACGGAGCGCATTTCTGAGGCGGGGATTTCTTATAAGATTATTGATGAACGTCAAAACTGCAATAAAATCAGGATCTCTTTCAAAGGGGAACTACGGGAAGAACAGAAACCTGCGCTGGAAGAAATGATGAAACATGATAACGGTATTCTCCATGCAGCAACAGCCTTTGGAAAAACCGTTGTTTGCAGTGCCATGATTGCAGAAAGGAAAGTGAATACGCTGATTATTTTGGAATCATCGGCACTGATTGATCAGTGGAAAGAGGCTTTGGGAAAATTCCTTGTTATTGATGAGAAACTGCCGGAGTATAAGACAAAAACCGGAAGGATAAAGACCAGAAAAAGCTTGATTGGCGTTCTGCAGGCCCAACATGATTCTATGACCGGCATTATCGATATCGCCATGGCAGGCTCACTTTTCAAGAAGGGGGAGTTTCACCAGAAACTGAATCAGTACGGCATGATTATTGTGGATGAATGTCATCACGCTGCTTCGGACACGATTTCCAATGTACTTCAGGAAGTAAAAGCGAGATATGTTTATGGCGTAACCGCGACTCCCAACAGAGGCGACGGACTGGAGCGGATCAACTATATGCTGCTTGGCCCCATACGGTACAGATATACATCCAGAGAGAAGGCAAAAGCACAGGGAATTGATCATCTGGTATATCCCAGATTTACACGTACCGTTCTGCCGCGAGGTGTCTCCACAGAAAAGATGCATCCCAATGAGGCTTATGAGATTATTCGCAACAATGATGTCCGGGATGAACAGATATTGACGGATGTCAGGGAATGTGTCTTGTCAGGCCGGACACCGGTAATCTTGTCAAAATATAAGGATCATTCCGAAAAGCTGTATGAACGGGTCAAAGCATACGCTGACCACGTATTTCTGATGACGGGTAATAATTCTAAACGGGAACATAGGCAAATTCTTTCGGAAATGCAGCATGTGAAGCCGGAAGAAAGCATGATTTTGGTTGCAACAGGGTCTCTGATCGGGGAGGGATTTGACTATCCAAGGCTGGATACACTGATCATGGCAACGCCGGTTTCTTTCAAGGGTGTAGTGGAGCAATATGCCGGTCGGTTGAACCGAGATTACGAAGGAAAGGAAAATGTGATTGTCTATGATTATGTGGACAGCCATATCCCGATGTTTGACAATATGTATGCCAAGCGGCTGAGGGCATATAAACAAATCGGATATGATGTCTGCGGAGGAATTGCCGGGGAGAAGCAGAACGCTGATGCAATTTACGACAGTGAGTCATATGCGCCTGTTTTCCGGAGGGATTTACTGGAAGCTCAAAAATCCGTTGTCATTTCAAGCCCTGCTATAAGCGGCCCGAAAGTACACAATCTGATCACGCTTCTAAAAGAACGGCAGAATCAGGGAGTCTCCGTTACAATTTTGACTTGGGAGCCTGATGCATATGGGTTTGGCGATCCGGCATATTGGATGCAACTGCATGAAGAAATGCGTCAAGCCGGGTTCTATATGAAGCTGCAGGATGAATCCTGCGAGCACTTTGCGGTCATCGATCATGAAGTTGTGTGGTATGGCGGCGTCAATCTGCTTGCAAATCAGAGGCGGAGCAGAGTATTATGCGCGTTCCAAGCAAGAAGATTGCTGCAGAACTGATGGAACTGGCATTTGGAAAAGAAAGCACTTGAAGCTTACACCATTACACCATATTTTACACCAATTGGAACAGCCTCAGTAATAGCTTATAACAGGTTATAAAAAACTAGCCCTTGAAGTAACAGCCCTATAACATCTTATAAGAGGTTACGGCAGGATATAAGTCGGATGTACTGCTGTTCCCGACACTGAAGAGTCTGAACTAATAAAAGCCTTATTCAAACATAAGGGAGACACAGGGGTCAAGCCCCGATGTCTCCCTTGTTTTTTTGTTGAGAGTTCGGTTATTAACTGAACAAGTCCGAAATGGCATCCCATATTTCTTCTGCGGAAGCCCTTTCTCCCTTCAGCCACCCGGTTCCGGATTTTGGCGGTTCTTTTGTGACAGAATAAACCTCCGTGAACAAACCATCGGGAGAACACAAATAAACGGTGGTTGTCCGGTTCGAAGCCTTGGCTTTATCCCCGGTCACCTCAAATACATAATCATTCCTGTCCGTGAGGGATCCGGTGATTACCAGTGCATAGGTCTCCCCATCCATCCTCAAAGCGCGTATTGTCTCCGGCATAAGGATATAAAGGTCTCCAAACAGTTTTCCGCTTTGATAGATCGGTACGACATGTATATCTGTGCGACTTGTTTCTAAGCCCAAAGACTTCGTAGTTGAAGAACAAAGCTTAGACGCTGAGTAAAATCAGCGAACTTGTAATCCCAGAGGTGGAATGATGGGGTAACGCCCTGAAACGCCCCCTTAATACTCCGACTGGCAT
>JAFSYO010000140.1 GCA_017449925.1 Stomatobaculum sp. | reverse complement strand
TGGCGCCGGCTGCGAAGGATAAAAGATAGGGCATGGCGGGAACTACCAGGCCGGCGATCAGGATCGTAAGTCCGCCGAATACCGGTTCCACCGCGCCGGAAAGCACCCCCAGCCAGAAGGATTTCGGCTTGCTTTTACCCTCCGCGAAGAGCGGCATGGAAATGATCGCGCCTTCCGGAAAGTTCTGGATCGCGATTCCCAGTGCCAGCGCCAGCGCGCCGCCTGCCGTGATGCTTGCGGAGCCGGCGAGCAGCCCGGCATAGACAACACCCACCGCCATACCCTCCGGAATGTTGTGCAGCGTCACGGCGAGAACCATCATCAGGGTCCGGTTCAGCTTCACTTTGGGCCCTTCCGTCTGATCCGCCTGGTCGATGCTCCTGTGCAGATGCGGGATGACGTGATCCAGCAGGAGAAGAAAAAGAATTCCCAGCCAGAAGCCGATAAAGGCCGGAAGGAATGCCCATCTGCCTTTTTCTGCCGACTGTTCAATGGCGGGGACGATCAGACTCCAGATGGACGCAGCCACCATCACGCCTGCTGCGAACCCGGTCAAAGCCCGCTGCACACCGGCTCTCAGATCCTTCTTCAGAAAGAACACACAGGCAGCTCCGCCTGTCGTACCGGCAAAGGGGATCAAAAGCCCCAGATCACTGTTTTCATCTCCGCCCAAACAAGCCTTTCTTTTTATATCCGCAGTCGCAGCAGGGATCGCAGACTGCGCCTCCTTCTGCTGAATATGCTGCGCAAAAAACAGGCTGGCCAACGAATGTTAGCCATAACTAACCGAGGCTTATTATATTCCGCGTGAGGAAGAAAATCAAGAGGAAAGAACAGGGAGCGTAAAATCCAAACGCAGAAAACCGCGCTCAGGAAACGATCTGATGCCAAGTAGCAGGAACATGCCTGCCATAGCAAACACAATAACCAATGCAGTCGATTCACCTGCAGTCACATTCTGCCTCTGTGGATTCTGTTTTCAGCGGTGCGGGCAGCATACCGTCCTGACACGCCCTGGGACAGCAGCGTGAATATAAACAGCTGTCTCACTGCAGATGCTTTTTGCAGATACCGAAGACTGCCTTGTACTGGTTGAATTTTTCTTCTTCAGCGGTGCTCTCGCCGGTCTCCTCTTCGTCATCCTTGTTGCAGCAGGTCAGCATGATGAAATACTTTCGATCCGCCGAGGCATGAAAGACGGTATTCAGGCAGTAGTAACTGCTGGTTTCGCCGCTGTGGGAGATGAGATCGTCATACCGGGCGGATTTTTTCCAGCCGCAGCCGTAATCGTCCACGAAGCGGAGGATTCCCGCCCTGGCGGCAGGGCTGACGATGCGCTCCCCGCTGAAAAACGCCCGATCGAACTTCAGCACATCGAGGGTGTTGCTGTGGATGTCTCCCGCGCCCCGGGCCGCCGTCAGCTCCTTCATATACCCCGCTTTGTTCTCCGGCACGCTGGTCACGTCGCCGAAGGTGGTGGCGGAGGAAGCGTTCATATTCACCGGTTCAAAGACCATTTCCGAAACGACTTCCTGATAGGCTTTGCCGGTGATCTTCTCCAGGATCATGGCGAGCAGCACATAGTTGGTGTTGCAGTATTCCATCCTGGATCCCGGCTCGAAGGTGAGGTCCAGCTGATACAGGTGATCCAGAAGGATCCCGTCGGTGACCTCGCCCTTGTCCAGGGCTTCGGCCAGCTCCCGGCTTCCGAAAAACGTCTCGGCGTCAGTGGCGAAGTCCACGATTCCGGACCTCATGTGCAGCAGGTCGAAGACGGTCATATCCCTGGACTTCTCATATTCCGGGAAATATCGCGTGACCCTGTCGTTAAGGCGGAGTTTCCCCTCATCCAGGAGTCTGAACACGCAGACCGCGGTGTGTACCTTGGTGATGGAGCCGATCTCGTAAGTGGTGGCAGGGGAAACGATCCTGCCGTTCGTTTCTCTGGATCGGGATCCTGAAGCGAAAATGATGTCGCTGTCCGTGGCCACCAGAATGCTGCCCCGGATGTCCTCATTCCGCACGGCTGCTTTCAGCTCCTCCACGAGCGCGGCCCATTCCGGCTTCCGGCTGTACCAGATGTTTTCTTCCTCATAGCCAAGGTCCGTTTTGCCTCCGTTCAGGGCGGCGAGGGCTTCGGTGATTGCTCTGTTTTCCATGCTGACTCCTGAATAAATATGCTAATCTCCTGCAAATGAGTATTTGCCGGGCCGGATACGCTTTATGGCTTCCGCGCTTCGCAGATGAAGGTCAAATCCTCGAAAAGCCTGTATTTTCAGCGCTTCTGACTGTCTTATATATCCTTCCGTGACATCTGCATTACCGTCTCGAAAAACGCGTGTAAGAGTGTTCCGGTATCCCCATCGATGCAGATGCTCCGAGACTCGATCTACTTTGGACAGTAGGCCTCATTATAGAATGGGCGAGGGCTAACGCCCTTCCTCAACCCTATTCTCCGAACACACCCATCATCCTCTCCAGCAGCATCTCAGCAGGCTTGGAAAACACCTGATACTTCTTCCAGATGACTACGATGCCTGCTTCAAGCGGCGGATCAAAGGGACGGAAGCAGAGGTCGGAGGTTTCTGTAG
>JAFSYO010000139.1 GCA_017449925.1 Stomatobaculum sp. | reverse complement strand
TGGATCGTTATCAGCAGTATCATGGAGATGCCGAAAAAGCCGATGGTCAGGTGCCGGAGCCGGATCCTGCCTTGTTCCCTGGAACCGACATAAAGCGTATGAACAGCTGTCACCAGAAACATAAGGATCTGGACCCCGAGGGTCACATATCGCGCTATGCCGGCATGATAAGCGCCGTTCTCATCGAACCAGAAGAGGATCGGATGGACAGAATTCACAACGATGACTACGAGTTCAAACGCAAAAAAAGCGAGCCCGGCGCGATACAGCACACGTTCAAACGCGGTGCCGTTGTCCAGATAGGATACCACATACTGTGTCCACAGCATGACCGCTCCGACCATGGCTGCAAAATGGATCACGGTGTCTGCGTAGAGGAGCGCTGTCAGGTGGTGCGATTCCAGGATCCCCCAGAGGAGATCGGTGATATAATAGACCATCACCCCCATCAGAAATAAACGATAGTGCTGCTGAGTCCGGGTAAGAGTATGTTCTTCATGGTTCCAGAAAATATCCCGGTTAGTGATCAGCAGGAGGATACTTGCCAGAATACCGATGATCGAGTACGTCACGTCAGTTCACCTTCTTTTTGATTGTGATCACAGGAAGCCTTTGTGGACGCTTTGTTCCGCTGCGGCGGAAAGTTTCTCAGTAAGCTCCGGGTCGGAATCCGGCGCGGAACAGTAGGACTGTACGGCGCTCATCAGTATCGTGTAATGGCGGGAACCCAGTCTTATCGCCCGGGAAGCCTGGAGCGCTGCAAGCACTGCCTCCGCAGCTTCCCTGGAGGGTTTCTGGTACAGATGGACAGAGAAGGCCTTGACCTGGTTCTGGGGGCGGAGACTTGTGACGCCGATAAGCAGAATGGCGATGCCGATCAGGACGGCCGGGATCACGAAGCCCCGGGCCTGCAGGTGCAGCAGTTCATTCAGCAAAAGGCTTGCGATTAAAATAACGCCGCCGGTCACTGCAAGAATGCGGCAGGTCTTCAGATAGTTGCTGTATAAAAGGGGGAGTCCGGTATTCTGCTGTTCGTTCATGTGATCTCCTTCCCGTTTCTTTTTGTGGTATATGTTCTTTGCTTATCTGTATTATCATACCATATTCTCACAAAAATAGGCCGCCGCACTAAGCTTTCTTAGTGCAGCGGTCCTTTTTGTTTGCCTTTCAGCTGTCCTGCAGTATCTTGAAGGCTGATGTGGCGGGCAGGATCAGCGGCGCGCTGTACTGGAAGAAGATGATTCCGTTCACCGGGCTTTCCAGTGTTTCCAGGACTTCTCCGGTGCAGGGGTCTATTATCTCGGCGAGCTTCTGTCCTGCGGTTACGGGACTGCGGAGATCCGCGAGACTGTGGTACAGACCGGATGTCTGGGTGCGGATGTTCAGCAGATCGTCGTAGTTGATGGTGCGGGTCGAGGGGGCGGGGCCGGGATCCTTTTTCAGGATACCGCTGCAGGCCAGGAAGCGTTCAACGCCGTCGGCCGCCAGCTCGGCTCCCTCCGAACTGATGCGGGAGGTGGTGCCGGAGTAAATATTGTACGCGTCGGTCTCCCAGATCTGCCAGTTGTAGTGCAGCGTGGCGGTGTCGTAGGGCCGGGGTTCCCGGATGACGACGAAGGGCAGGCCGAAGACTTTCGCTTTGTCCGTGTTCTCGTATCCTGTCCGCATCATCTGCACGTGGGGCTGGTAATCGCCCGGCATGTAGAAAGAAGTGAACTGGATGCCGGTCCGGTATTTATTGATGACTTCGAATACGCCGGCGGCGATCCGCTGGGTCGTCTCCCCCATGGAGTATCCGGGGAACATCCGGTTGATATCCGTGTTGTCGATGGGCCAGAAGCGCTTGGCGACGTTCATGGAGCTGGGGTTGACGGAGGGGATCACCATGATCTGCTGACCTTCGGCCAGAAGACCTTCCTCCTCCAGCTTTTTCAGGCGGACGAGGACGCGGGAGCACATGTAGACCTGCTGGTATTCATTCCCCCGGAGACCTCCCACGATGCACAGCGCTTTTTCGCCTTCGCCGAATACAAAGGCCCTGACGCGGAAATCGTCCCTGTAGATGCGGGAGCTCTGATAAATGATCTGTTCCTTCATCGCTTTTCCGCTCCCCCTACAAGTATCCGTCCCATGAGGGACCCTTCATCCACCAGCGGGTATTCGCGGATGGTGAACAGAAGACCGCTCTTTGTAGCACTGACGTGTTCCAGGATCTCTCCCTTATAGGGGTCGAAGACATATCCGACGCTCTCGCCCTTTTTGACCCAGGTGCCCTGGCTTTTCGTCTTCATGAACATGCCGGAGCACGTGGCATTGAGGAAAACGACTTCCTCCAGCTTGTCGGATACGATGGGTGTTTTCACCGGGGAAACTTCCCCGGCCCACATCCCAAGGTCCTTCATGATGTTCAGGATGCCGTTGACCAGCTGCAGGCCGTATTCCCCGGTAAGACGCATGCCGACGCCCATTTCCACCACCAGGCACGGCGTCCCGATGGAGTTCATGGAATAGGCGAATGTTGCTTCCAGCACGGTGCTGGCGCCGTGCACCCAGACAAAATCCATGTTGGCTTTTACGGCGAAGGGCAGCAGCATGTCTTTATGCAGTTCATTGATGCGGATCTGCGGTATCTCGGTCAGGAAAATGTTGCTGGCGTGGATATCGAAGACCAGGTCGGCTCCGGCCACATCGGCCACGAGCTTCTGTGCCATATACTCCGTCATAACGCCCGAATCGGAGCCGGGAAAAGTCCGGTTCATATCCAGATCGAAGCCCGGAATGCCGCGCTGGATGGAATCAATCCCGAGAGGATTCACAGCGGGATAGATCTCCACCGCGCCGTGGAGCATTTCAGGATGGCGGTTCAGGGTCTGGGCCAGCAGGAAACACACATACTGACCCTCCAGTTCGTCGCCGTGGATGCCGGTGACGACGCAAAGCCTCTTCCCTTCACCGTTTTTTATTACGTTTTTCCGGATGCGGAAAGTCTCGTCCACCGGAAGAGGGATGCGGATGACATCTTCTAACATATAAAATGCTCCTTGTTCAGCGGGGCTCTTCTTCCTCCGGGATAAATGCCATGCCCTCCTGGGCGTCTGTCACGATCACGGAGATCTCCGTTGTCTGACTGCCGTATCCAAAAAAAATGCCGCGGTTGATGGAACAGTCGCGCGCGTCCCTTCCATGGGACATTTTGATATGCTGATCAGACACTACCAGATCGTTCGTGGGGTCATAACCGGTCCAGATCCCTTCGTGCAGGACTTCGACCCAGGCGTGGCTCTGGCCTTCTCCGAGCATCATCCCGGCCGCGTATCTGGCGGGGATACCGGCGGCGCGGCACACCGCGATCATGATGTGGGAGTAGTCCTGACAGACGCCGCAGCCCAGAGCGAAGGCTTCTGCGGCGCTGGTGCTGATCGTCGTGGAAGCCGGTTTGTAGGAGAGGGTCTCATACACAGCGTGCATCAGGGCTTCAGCCTCCTCCGGAGCACCGGAACGAATGCCGAGGCGGCCGGCGAATTCCCGGAGGGCATCGTCGGCCGCGGTAAGCTGCGTCGCATACTGAAAGATCATGTCTCTTTCAGGCTTTGGGGAACGGGTCCCGGAAGCCATTCCTGTCACGGCCCGGCCGCAGACATTCGCCTCGAAGGACGAATGCAGCCCCCTGTGGTGGCCGTAGACCAGGATATTGTTCCACTGGTCCCGGCTGCTGCTCAGGGATACGCTGGGAAAAATATAATGCTGGACCTGCGTGATCCGCTGCCTCTCGTCGGAGGCAGGCGTACAGCGCAGGGTAAAATGATGGCGGCTCACAGGAGCGTCCATGCTGATCTTCAGGTGATAATGAAAAGAAAGTGTCTTCACAGATGTCACTCCACCAGCTGTTCTACAGTCGAGATAAGTTCCCGGTAATCGATCTCTTCGGCATTGACAAGTTCTTCAAGCTTCTCCAGGTTTCCCTTTTTGTAGATCAGGTCCGTGCGGACGATCCTGCCGGAGAGCCTGTGGATCTCGCGCTTTAAGGCAATTCTGTCCTTCCTGAGGCGGGCGTAGATATCCAGCCGCTCGATGCGCTTTCCGATCTTGATGATGTTGCGGGTGTTCTCGTCGTCGATCTGGTCGTCGACGCAGCCCCAGAAAGCCAGGATCGCGTCGGTGATCTTCTGGAAGTACAGAAGCGGCGCTTCGCTGCGCTTTGCGTTGTTCATCTCGTAGATGGCGATCTGGATAAAGGAGAGGGTCTCGCTTCCGATCTCGTCGCGCAGCTCGATGGCGTTGTCATAGGCCCGGTTGAGGTTGGAGATGATGGAGTTGGGGTCCTCCGGACTAAAGGCGTATCTGTCGATAAAGTCGTCCTTGTCCGCATAGATGTCAGGGATCTCCAGAGACTCGCAGAATCCCTTGTGATCGCCGCCGTACTGCTCGATCAGAGTATCGAAAGAAGCGGAGAACAGTTTAAGTGTGGTATAGACTCTTTCGGAATAACGTCCCAGCCAGTACAGGCGGTCGGTGTTCATTACTGACTTAATACCCATGTGTCTTTAAAACCTCCTCCTTGAGACGAATTGACGATAAAGGAATCCGGGTTCCTCGAGAACCGTGTCAGTCCGCTCTTCCAGACCACCGGATCCTCACTGCTGATCACGAACGCGCGCAGATCGGCTTTCCGCTCCACCTGTCCGTCCCCTTCCAGGATCGGGATGTCGCAGAAGTCGATGACTTCCTGGGCGATGAAGCGTCTGGGCTCGTTTTTGACCATGGAGATCATGTGCTCTTTTTCTTCGGCGGTGAGCTTGTTTCCGAAGACGACGCCGTAACCGCCGGCCTCTGCCACGTCTTTTATGACGAGGTTGTCAAAGTTCTCCAGCACGTAGTCCCTGTCCTCCTGATAGAAGGGGAGATAGGTGGGCGCGTTGCTGAGGATCGCTTGCTCGCCTAGGTAGTACTTGATCATTTTGGGAACGAAATAGTAAATCCCCTTGTCATCCGCGATGCCGTTTCCGGGAGTGTTCATCAATGCGACGTTGCCCTTGCGGTACACCTCGAAGATATGCGGGATGCCGATCAGGGACTCCGGATTGAAGGTCATCGGATCCATATACTCGTCGGAGATCCTGCGGTACACGGCTCCGACCCGCTCCTTTTTGCCCGCGTAGCCTGTGAAGTACAGATAATCGCCTTCCACAGTGAGGTCATTGCAGGTGACCAGCGGCACCTTCATCTGTTCTGCCAGATAAGAATGCTCAAAATAGGCAGCATTGTACCGTCCGGGGGTGAACACAACATTGATCCCGCCGGTGTTCACGTAATCCATCGCGCGCTTCAGCAGTTTGGGATAATCGCGGTTGTCTTCGATCGGAGTGTCATGGAAGGTGCGGGGGCTGCATCTTCTCTCCAGGTTCCGGACGATGGTCGGATAGGACGCTCCGGAAGGAACCCGCAGGTTGTCCTCCAGAATATACCAGACCCCGTCTTTTCCCAGAACGAGGTCGATGCCGGAGATGTGAGAGTATACTTCCTTCGGCGGCACGATCCCCTCGCAGGGAGCCAGATAGCCGCTGGCCGCGTAGACAAAATCGGCAGGGACGATCCCGTCCTTTATGATCTGTTTCTCATTGTAGACGTCCTTCAGGAAAAGATTCAGGGCCTTGACTCTCTGCTTGAGTCCTCTCTCCAGAAAATCGAACTCTTCCTTTTCGATGATCCTGGGAATGGGGTCATATGGAAAGAGCTGCTCCTTAAAGACGCCGTTTTTATAGATGCCGAACTTAACGCCGTAACGGGCCAGCTGTTTGTTGATGTCCTCGGTACTGTTCAGCAGGTTTTCAAGATTGACCATATCAGACCCCTCCTCTCACGTCTTGCAAAAAGAAAAAGGCGTAGTGCACCTATGTGTAAAACGCCTTTGCTCGTGAAAAAACAATAACATATCAGGGCTGATTTGTCAATTTGACGCCTTGCCGGAACAGGGTCAAAATGCGCCGGTTGCAGTTCCGGACAGATGATTCTATAATCTTTTTAAAGACGTCTGCATTTGTGAAAAGTGAGGATAATAAAGATGACAAACAAGAACTGGATCAGAAGCATTGTTATCGGATTTGCGCTGACAGCAGCCATGACGGTTTCTTCTTTCGCAGGACAGTGGGTACTCGATGACGAAGGGTGGTGGTATCAGAATGATGACGGTACCTACCCGGCATCTGAGTGGAAATGGATCGACGGCAACGTGGACGGAACCGCGGAATGCTATTATTTCTCCAGTGACGGCTACATGGCATACGATAATGAGATCGACGGGTACCGCGTGAACCGCGACGGTCAGTGGGAAGTAAATGGTGTCGTACAGAAGAGAGGCTTTAGCGCGTCGGTTTCCGGGATGTCATCTGCCGCAGAAGCTGCTGCTGCCGCTTACAAGAACGTTTTACTGAACAAGACCTGGAACAGCCGCGGGGTCGAGGCCAGACAATTTGCCCTGGCGGACATCAACAACGACGGCATTATGGAAATATCTGTTGTATCAGACGAGGGATGGGATGACATGGTGAATTCTTTCCTTTACTACAACAGCGCAGGCCTGCAGAAGGAAGAATTCGGCGAGATCGATTATGTTGAATCCGCAGATCCGGAAAGGTCGATCGTGTTTGTTGAAAGGACCAGAGGGAAAGCGGTCACGGCAGCTTATGCCTATGATCCGTCCAGCGGGCTGACACTTCTGGATACATGGTTTCTCGGAGATGGAAAAGCAGAGGAAGAGGCGAAGTACGAAAAGTACGGGAAAGGAAAAAGACTGCTGTCTTACGTAGACGCGACCTACGACAATATCGATTACTATCTGTCCGGAAGCGGGAAATCGACAGGTCTCGAAAGTCCTGAGGATACAGAGCAAAAGGAGGACTAAAATGAAAAAGCCAGAGCATACTCTGGATTCTTCCGGCTTTGTGATGCTGGCGGACTATGTTCCGCATGTAATACAGGAGATCCGCTATCATGCGTCCTATAACTTTATCGGGGAGAGGATCGACGGATATGAGGAGCCCTGCGCCCTTCTGACACTGGATGCAGCCAGAGCCTTAAAGTCAGTGGCGAATGATCTTTATGTCATGGGTTACCAGATGAAGATCTTCGACGCATATCGTCCTGCCCGGGCGGTAAAGCACTTTGTGCTCTGGGGAATTGAGGATACGGATATCCGGATGAAGCAGTACTTTTATCCGGAACTTGAAAAGGCGGAACTGTTCCGCAGAGGCTATATCGCGAAACAGTCCAGCCACAGCAGGGGGAGCTCCGTTGATCTGACGCTCCTTGATATGAGGACGGGGAAGGAAGCCGATATGGGGAGTCCCTTTGACTTTTTCGGGGAGATCTCCCATCCGGATTGTACAGGGATCACCGAAGAGCAGTATGAGAACCGGATGCTGCTGCAGCGGGTCATGGTCCGGAGCGGCTTCAAGCCGCTGGACTGCGAATGGTGGCATTTTATGCTGGATGATGAGCCCTACCCGGACACCTACTTTGATTTTCCGGTGTGCGCGGGAGCGCTCAGAAAATAAACAGAGGAGCATCAATGCTCCTCTATTTCTTCGATCAGGGCCTGATAGACAATATGCAGGTTTTCATTCTCCATCCTCAGGTTGTGGACGAGAGTTGAGGATATGGACATAAGAAGCTCGATCCCGACGTTCGGATATTCCCTGCAGAAGCGCTGGAAGTCCTCGTGACCGATGCTCAGGGTCCGGCAGTCCGTTTTGGCGCGGATCGAGGCGGAGCGCTCGCCGCGGTCGATGAGGGCCATCTCTCCGAAGAAGCAGTGATAGCTGTCCTTCAGGGAAGCTGCCACGTAGGGCTCTCCGTAGAGGGTCGTCTTCAGCACATCGACATTTCCCTCCCAGAGCATATACATTTTATCGCCGAACTCTCCCTCTGTCAGGATCTTGGTCCCTGCCGGGAAGTGTTCCTCCTCCACGATGGAGGCAAGGCGCGCCAGATCTTCTTCCGGCAGGTTGCTCAGGAGGGGAAAAGTCTTCAGACCTTCAAGTATTTCTTTTTCAGATGCCATCGTCATGTCTCCTCTGTCAGCACGATCACGCCCATGTTTCTCCCCAGGATGTAGTCGTCGGGAGGATTGAGCAGCGGATGGTTGCGTTCCATATCCTTGACTGTTTTCAGCTTCTGTATGATCTCGCCGTAGTTGCTCGCCTTCATGGCGTCGGCCAGGGTCGTATGCTTGATGGTCATTTCAGCGCCCATATTCTCCAGGACACCGAGGGCCAGCGTTCCCTTTTCTTTATAGTACTTCGCTAGTTCAGCGTAGCTTTTCTCCCGCCAGGCGTATTCGACGGGAAGGATCTGGATGCTGGTCCCGCTGCTGGTGCCGAACAGGGCGCGGAGCACGTTGGCCATACCTGTGGAATTGGTTGCAGTGGAAAGGATATACCTGCTGTACTCTTCCGTATAGATGACTTCGTCGCATTTCTGGGCCACCAGGTAGTTCCGGTAGCGCTCTGTCTGCACGAGGGCGCAGACATGGCAGCGCGGGCTGAGGGCTTTGATCATCAGAGTACAGACAAAAATCCGGGAATCGACCAGCTCGGGCTCCAGGCTCTCGTGCGCTTCGCCAAGCACGAGGGCTGTGGAAGCCTTTTTTATATTCGCGTTCAGCAGCATCTGCTCTTCGGTGAATTCGCCGCGGATGTAGTGGATGCCTTTCATTTCCTCATCCATCAGAAGAGACTGCATTTTCAGATCGCTCACGTTGTTGACGATCACGATGTCTTCCGTGGTCAGGCTGTTCGATTTGCGGACGATATCGCTGATCAGGCTCTTGATGTCATTCTTCCAGCCGAATATGACGACATGATTGGAGAGAGACTGCACTTTTTTGATCCTCCTTACCGGACTGTTGCTGTAGGCATTGATCTTCGATGAGATAAAGCCGATGATCGTGGACAGGAAAAGCATGCTGAACATGATGAATATCATCAGGATCCCCCGGCCCTGCCAGGTCGAAGGAATAAAGTCCGTGTAGCCTCGGCTCAGGATGATATTGATATTGTTCCACAGCAGGATATCCCAAAAGGTCTTCTTTCCGTCCGGTCCGCCCTCTGCCATCCAGTAAAAATAGCAGAGGATCGTATAGACAGCGATACCCCCCAGAATCAGGGAAGCGTGCGAATTCATCGCGCGCTTTTTCAGTTTTGACAGGAATTTTCTGAAGTTCATGATCACATCACCAGATTCTTTAGTTCTGCGGCCCGGTGCCGGGCCGCGGGACAGCAGTATATATGGAGTATTATATGCTTCAGAGGGCCAAATGTCTAACAATGAAACCTGTTGTCTGTTTCGTCTCTGTTCAGATTTTTATACGCGGATTACTTTTCTGAAGAACTGCCGGTAACTGCCGCCTGGAGATCGGGGTTCATTTCAATGACAGGATAAAGGTTATAAAATAATAGAAACGTATCTTTACTTACAAAACCTTTCATTCCTGGAATCGCAGTGAGCTGCTTATGCAGTTTCTGAAATTCCTCGTCTGTCATCCCGCTCCTGTCCACATAGATTCCTTTGAAGCCCGCAGCGATCAGAGTCCTGACCATTTCCTCTCCGTTCATCTGGGAAACGGACTGAATCCATTGATCCACGTCACGTCCTTTTACAGCTCCGAAACTCCATTTTAACGTGTCTGAGTGGAGGTAACCATTTAACAGTCTGTAAGTAGGTAATTGGTTTCTGCCTCCTCCCTCAGGATAAGGAAGATATGGAAGCTGGAAAATCATGTCTCCGGGCTGAAGGGAAGCTTCTATTTTTCCAATATAATACTCATCCTCAGCCCACCGGATGCCGTTTGCCTCGAGACCGGCCGGATTTCTCAGTATATCCGGTGACTGTTCAAAGACTCCGAATAAAGTCAGAACAATGATAAATAATGCAATAGCTTTTTTGATCAGCGGTTTTTGTATTTTTGTAAGAAGAAGATCTCCTTCGAAACAAAGTACGGCGATGCTGATGAACATGATAAAAATGGACATCCTGTTGAAGCCGCGCAGAGAAGTTGTTTGCAGTACTGTGGCAAGCAGGCTGATAAAACCGCCGACAGTCATAAATAAAACAGTTGCCAGACTGAGTCTGCATCCCAGAAATATTCTTTTTTCTGTCTCTTTATTCAGCCGGAGCCCAAAAAAGCAGAGCATTTGCAGTACAAACCCGATTCCTGCGATCATTCCCAGATAAGAGGTGGTATTCTCGTTTATCAACGGCATAGATGAATTGTATTTGCTGATCAGCGTGCCGAGGAACTCGTTGCCGTGAGAATATAAAGGGATAAACAATTGCGTAATTTTAAGGCCGTATACTTCTACCCCTGCAAGATTACGCGAGGTAATGTCGTTCTTTCCGTTTTCCGCTGCATAAAGAAATGCCGGAATCAGAGCGGTCAATGTCATAATAACAATGATCGCAATAAATTTCAGCGAAGTCAGGGCCTTTTTAAAATCGCCGGTCTCGAACCATCTGCATACGGCTGTAACGCAGAGCAGAAAACAGGTGAAAAAGGGATAATAACCGATTCCGTTATTCACAATGCAAAGGCAAAAGAGTAAAAGGAGAAAGTTTTCTTTCCAGTTCTTAAACAGAGTACGGAACTGAAGACAGTCCTCCCTGAAATAGGCAGTGTAGCACAGATAAACTGACAGCGGTACAAAATAACATGCCGTCAGGCAGTAATGTGTTACAGCTCTCCCGTAAATATACGGCGCGAAAGCAAACAACAGGGAACCGCAGACGGAAAGAAAACGTCCTGTCCCCAGTTTTCTTAAGACATAATATGCCGTTATAGAGCAGAAGACAAAGGTGAGCAGCAGCTGAATGTTGACTATAACAACAGGATCTTTGATCCAGAGTGACCAGAACTTAATAGATAAATACTCTGTGTTCTGAAGTAGGACAGAGGGGTAGTCCAGTAAATTCTGTCCGTAGGGAGCGCCCAGCCGGTCTGTAGACCAAAGCCATCTTTCCTGAATAAGCTGTTTCGTCTGGCTTAAAAGAGAGTAGTCATCACCCCCGTTATAAGCATAAGGATACTGAAAGCCAGCTTGCATAAATCCAAGAAAAGCACTTGCCAGTAATCCGGTAAAGACTGCTGTCGCAAGTACAATGAAATAATCTGTTCTTGTAAGTTTATTATTATTCATAAGTCAGTTATGTTTTTTGGTTTGGTTTGCAGTTAACGTCTGCATTATACATCTGTTACCAGAACTGTACAACCTTGATCCGGCTGCCCCTGACAAAGTTGCAGCACAGGAATATAGTACAATAAAAAAAGACCCTGCGCATCAGGCCGATGCGCAGGGCTTTTTTCAGTATTTTTCCAGGAAGGATTTACGGTATTTCGACGGCGACAAGCCTTTCTCTTTCCGGAAGAGCCGGCTGAAATACATTGGATTCTCATAGCCGACGATCTGGGCGATCTCACTGATGGTGCCGTCGGTCGTTTCCAGGAGGATCTGGGCGTTCCTGATCCGCAGCAGAAGAATGTACCTCATGGGGGATTCGCCGACAGCACTGCGGAAGCATTTGTTGAACCAGCTGGTGCTCATGTTCCTTGAGGCGGCGTATTGTTCAATGCTGATCTGCTCATTGTAGTGCTCCCGGAAATAGTCCTTGGCGTGATCGATCTCGTTCTGTACGAAGCCGGCTATTTTGGGGACCGGTTCGTGGATGCGCCGGTTCATCGTAATGAACAATTCCCGCAGATGATAATTCAGGATTTCTTCATAGCCCCAGGCGCACTCATTAAGTTCGTCGCGCATCTTCCGGAAAAGGTCTTCGTATTCGTAGGAGAGGCCAGTGCGGATGATATATCCGTCAATAGGGATCTCGTAGTGTTTCAGAATGTTTTTCACCTCGCGTCCTGTGAAATGCACGAACCAGTACTGGGATTTGTCTTCTCCGAGAAAATAGTAGTGCTGCTCATGCTTTGGCTGGTAGAGGACCATGTTCCCTGCCGGAACGACTACATCATGTCCGTCAAGAATAAAATGGCCTTTTCCGGCCGAGATATAGACCAGCTGCCAGTCGACGCGTCCTTTGGGGCGCCAGGTGGGGAGCCTTGGCCAGCTGTGGAGCTGATAAGTTCCGGCGCTCAGAACACGGAGCGCTTTTTTTGTCTCTTTGAAAGGGACTCTGGAGTTAAACAGATATCCGGAGTTTACGTACATTTTCATTACCATCCTTTTGCCGTCTGCGTCCCGGCATTTTTTACATGTTACTCCAGTTTGCAGAAAGAAACATCTTTTTACGACAAGTCAGGAGAATCGTACAGATAATAAATCGGTTTGTGCATATGTTTCCGAAAACGGGGACGTTATGCTCCTTTTAAGAGGAAAGGAGGGAAATATATTGATCGTACCAGGGCACTTTGAAAATCTTTCTGTTCTGCATGAAAACACACTGCCGGTCCGCAGCTACTTTATTCCTGCATCCGGCGAAACGGAAGAATCCCCTTGGAATCCGCTTCGGGGAACTGCAGACCGGCTGCAGATGCTGAGCGGGTGTGAGTGGATGTTCCGGTATTACGGCAGCATCCACGACCTGAAGGATGCGTTTTTTGAGAAGGACTTCTGTCCGGACAGTACATGGAGACCGGAAAAGGTCCCGTTCTGCTGGCAGATGAGAGGATACGATGAAAATCAGTATACCAACATCCGTTATCCATTTCCTTTTGATCCCCCCTATGTTCCCCGGCAGAATCCCTGCGGGGCCTATCTTCATCAGTTCCAATGGCACAAAGACCCGGAGGCACCCCTCACACATCTGGTTTTTGAAGGGGTGGATTCCTGCTTTTACGTCTGGGTGAACGGCATCTATGCCGGATACAGCCAGGTCACGCATCATACAGCTGAATTCGACATCACCGGACTGCTTCAGGAGGGCGGGAACCTTCTTGCAGTTCTGGTCCTGAAATGGTGTGACGGCAGCTATCTGGAGGACCAGGACAAATTCCGGATGTCCGGGATCATCCGGGATGTATATCTTCTCAGCCGGCCGGAGAAACACGTTGCGGATTATGTGATCACGACCTCTCTGTCCGAAGACCTGAAGACGGCGGCCCTGAAGATCTGCTTCCGGTTCAGCCAGGGAAGCATGCCCGTGAAGCTGAAGCTGTTCCGCGGCGGCCTCGCAGGTCCTGGTTTCGAATTAAAGACACGCCGGGAAATGATCTCGGAGAAGGAGCTTTCCGGCGAAGAAGAAACGATCCTCCAGGTCGAAGACCCGCAGCTCTGGAATGCGGAGACGCCGTACCTTTACCGGCTGCTGATCGAGACAGAGCATGAAGTGATCGTAGAATATGTCGGGTTCCGAAATATCTGCGTAAAAGACGGAGTCGTTCTGCTGAACGGGTCACCGATCAAATTCCGCGGAGTCAACCGCCATGAATCCGATCCTGTCACCGGCGCCTGCATGACCATGGAACAGGTCAGAAAAGATCTGGAAATGATCAAGGCTCACAATTTCAATGCAGTCCGGGCGAGCCATTATCCGAATGTCCCGTATTTTTATCAGCTCTGCGACGCTCTGGGGCTGTATGTCATTGACGAGGCGGACAATGAAAGCCATGGGACGGCAGCGCTTTATTACCGGGAAAACGACTATACCAGGCGGATGCAGCTGTCCCACGTACGGATCGCGGACAATCCGGCCTTCATCGCCCCGACTTTAGACCGGGTGAGTTCCATGGTGCTGAGGAACCGGAACCGTCCTTCTGTCCTGGTCTGGTCCATGGGCAACGAGTGCGGTTACGGATGCACCTTCGAAATAGCGCTCCGGTGGACAAAGAAGACGGATCCTGGGCGGCTGACTCACTATGAGAGCGCGTTTTACAAGGCTTCCGACAGAGAATACGACGTCTCGGACATCGATCTTTACGGGCGGATGTATCCGCCGTTTGAGGATGTCACGGAGTATCTGCGGAACGACCCGGAAAAACCGCTGCTCCTGGTGGAATACTGCCACTCCATGGGCAACAGTCCGGGAGATTTCAAAGAATACCGGGATCTCGTAGAAAAGTATCCGCGGCTGTGCGGCGGTTTTGTCTGGGAATGGTGCGATCACGCGGTATTTAAAGGCTTCTGGGAAAATGGAAAGCCCGTGTACTGGTACGGCGGGGACCACGGAGAACTGCAGCACGACGGGAATTTCTGCCTGGACGGACTGGTCTGGCCTGACAGAAAGCCGCACACAGGTCTGCTGGAATTCAAAAACGTGCATCGGCCCTTCAGAGCCTCTTACGTTACCGGGGAGAAAAGCCTGGTGATCGGGAATTTCTGGGATTTTATCGGTGCTGCCGGACTGGTGAAGGCGAACTGGCAGATGACCGTGGACGGCGATCTCCTGGAAGAGGGAGAATTCGTACTTCCCCGGATAGCTCCTCATACGGAAGTTTCCGTGCCGCTTACGCTGCATGTCCCTGACCGGGGCCGCTGTTTTCTGTTTGTGAAATATAGTCTGGAGAAGCCTCTGGTCGGACTTCCAAAGGGACAGGAGCTCGGCTTCGACGATATCAGGATCCACACAAAAGATGAAAGGAACCAGAAAGCCGGGGCGCTTTTGCTGGTCCTTAAAGGAGGGCAGGGGAAGAAACCGGAAATAACGCAGGATGGGACCGATCTGATCATTTCCGGCAGTTCTTATACATACACTCTGGACACGCTCTCGGGCCTGTTCACTTCCCTAAAAGCCGGCGGTCAGGAGTTCCTGCAGAGACCGGTCGACTTCAATCTCTGGCGCGCGCCCACCGATAACGACCAGCCCCTGACAGAACTCTGGAAAGGGGAACGCCTGGACCACACAGTTACCCGGGCCTATGAAGTGACTTGGGAAGAAACAGCCGGGGAGGAAGCAGATCAGGCGGTCCGGCTCCGGGTACGCCAGTCCACGGCAGCCATGTCCGTCCAGCCGATTCTGAGAACCGCTGCGGAGTACACCATTTATCCGAACGGATCCATCCTCATGAAGGCAGAGATAGAAAAGGATCCGGAGATCGAGACTCTGCCGAGGCTGGGACTCCGGGCTTTCCTGGACCCGGCTCTGGATACCGTCGAGTATTACGGCATCGGCCCCTTTGAAAGCTACGTCGACAAATGCCGGGCAGGGAGACACGGGTGCTATGCCTCTTCCGTCGCGGATCTGCACGAAGACTACATACGGCCGCAGGAAAACGGAAGCCGGTGCGGCTGTGACTATGTTTGCCTCAGAGGGGACGGCATGGCCTTTACTGTCGCCTCCCCGGACGGGGATACCTTTTCCTTCAATGCGTCCGTCTACACCCAGGAGGAACTGGAGAACCGGAGACATAATTATGAGCTTCAGCCCTGCGGAAGCACAGTACTCTGCATAGACCACAAGATGTCCGGCATCGGTTCGAAAAGCTGCGGCCCGGACCTTGCAAAGCAGTACAGGATCGACGCGGATACTTACCGCTTCACGTATCTGATCAGGCCGGAAAAAGTCTGATCAGCACAACACAGACCTGATAAAAGACAGATCAACGAATCAAGGGGGAAAAGATGAACGAAAAGACTTATTTGAAGTGGTATAACAAGATCGGTTACGGATCAGGCGATATCGCGGGCAATGTGGTATATGCGCTCCTTTCCGCATTTGTCATGATCTTCCTCACGGATACGGTCGGAATGAACGCAGGCATCGTCGGCTCCCTGATCGCCTTGTCCAAGCTGTTCGACGGCGTAAGTGATATCTTCTTCGGATCGCTGATCGACAAGACCCAGACGAAAATGGGAAAGGCGCGGCCCTGGATGCTGTACGGCTATTTCGGATGCGCCATCTGCCTTGTCGCGATCTTCTGTATTCCGGCGGACATCAGCGCCACAGCGCAGTACGCCTGGTTCTTTATCGCCTACACCCTGCTGAACGCCGGATTCTATACCGCGAACAACATCGCGTACTCCGCCCTGACGGCCCTTGTGACCAAGAACAACCATGAGCGTGTGCAGATGGGCTCGATCCGTTTCATGTTCGCCTTCGGCACCAGCATGCTGATCCAGACCATCACTGTGGGCCTTGTGGCCCACTTCGGGGGCGGGGCAGCGGCATGGCGCACTGTCGCGATTATTTACGCCATCGTGGGCGTGATCTCCAATACTCTGTCCGTTATGTCAGTGAAGGAGCTGACGCCGGAAGAACTGGCAGAGGACGAGGTGAAGAAGGAAAAGACGGAAGAAGAGAAGTACAACCTGATCGATGCCTTCAAGCTGCTGGCCCGCAACAAGTATTATTTGATGATCTGCGTTTCCTACATTCTGATGCAGATCTACTCCGCGACGCTGAACATGGGTATTTACTACATGACCTATGTCCTGAAAAACGCCAACCTGCTGGGCGTTTTCTCCTGGTTCATCAATATCCCCATGATCGTCGGGCTCCTCTTTACCCCGGCTCTGGTGGCAAAGTGGGGAGGTATGTATAAACTGAACCTGACCGGATACACCATCGGAACCCTGGGCAGGCTGGGCGTCCTGATCGCGGGCTACATGGGCTCCGTTCCGCTGATGCTGTTCTGCACGGCAGTCGCTGCCATCGGAATGAGCCCGCTGCAGGGCGACATGAACGCCCTGATCGCGACCTGCTCGGAGTACACTTACCTGACCAGCGGAAAGCGGGTCGACGGGACCATGTACTCCTGTACATCCCTCGGCACGAAGCTGGGCGGCGGCATCGGCACCGCCCTGGCAGGCTGGCTCCTGGCCTTCAGCGGCTACGTCGGCAAAGCCGCAGAGCAGAGCGCATCCACCATCAACATGCTTCACATTATGTACCTCTGGATGCCCATGATCTTTAATCTGCTGATCACCCTGATCCTGACACGGCTGAATGTGGAACAGGCGAACGAAAAACTGAGAGCGGCATCGCAGAATTAAGCCGGAAAACTCAGTGCGGTAATTAAAAAAGAGGACCCGCCCTTCAATTATGAGGGGCGGGTCTTCTTATGCCGTAAATGTTTTTGGAGATATTAATAATCCTCGTCCGGCTTGCCGAACATATCCTCAAGAACATCGAAAATGTCGTTGGGAACGCGCTTCGGCTTCGGGGTGTAGCCGATATCCTTCAGAAGTCCGTCGACCTTCTGTATATACAGAAGATTTACCTGGTTGTATGCCTGATTCGTCTTGGAATCGCCGTCAGTGAAAGCAGCTTCATCCATGGCAGCCACTTCGTGGAACAGGTCTTCAGTTTCGGTGATTTTTTTCAGGGCTTCTTCGTCGCCCGCGTACATACGCTTCGCGCGATCGAAAAACTCCTGCTGTCCATTATCCATCTGCTTGCAAGCCCGCAGTTCGATCAGTTCGTTTTTTGTCAGTTTTCTCATTGGTTTTTTCTCCTTCCGGATAGATCATACAATCCCAGATTCAGCATAAAACAAACTTTTTTTGCTGTCAAGGCTGGCGATACTTCAGAACATCCATGGAAGATTTAACAGTTCAGTGATATAGTAAAAAATGGAACAATAATGGAAGAAGGCGGGATATTATGACGGAAGAACTGATCAGAAACTACACGGAGATCCTGAAAGACGAGCTGGTGCCTGCCATGGGATGCACGGAACCGATCGCCATTGCCTATGCCGCGGCGAAAGCCGCGGAAGTCCTGGGAGCAGAGCCGGAAAAGATAAACGTCGCCTGTTCCGGAAACATCATCAAGAATGTCAAGGGCGTGACCGTGCCGAATTCCGGCGGACAGAAGGGCATCGAGACTGCTGCTGTTCTGGGCGCAGTGGGCGGAAACGCGGACAAGGTGTTGGAAGTGATCGCCGGCGCGGATGACGCTGCAAGGGAGAAGACAAGGCAGATGGTGGCGGAAGGCCGCTGTGATGTGACGCTCGCGGAAAATGTGCCGAATCTGTATATCCGGGCGGAACTTTCTGCCGGAGGACATACTGCGTCGGTGGTGATCGAAGAGCACCACACCAGTATCACGCGCATCGAAAAGGACGGCGAGGTACTGTTTTCCGGCACGCCTTCCGGGGACAGGAAGGAAGAGGCGAGGGATTTCAATACGGATGGTGCTGACGGGAACACACTGAATGCCGGCGCGGAGGATGAGCGAAAGGGGGATCTTAAGAAGATGACCCTCCGGGGCATCATCGAATACGCCAATTGCGTGGATGTGAAGGATGTGGAAGAGCTTCTGGAGCGGCAGATCCGTTTTAATACCGCTATATCTCAGGAAGGGCTGGACAACCGCTGGGGCGCCAGAGTGGGAAAGACCATTCTGGAGAACTGGGGATCGGATGTGAAGGCCCGGGCCTGCGCCAGGGCAGCGGCGGGTTCGGATGCCCGTATGAGTGGGTGTCCGCTTCCCGTGATCATTAACTCCGGCAGCGGCAACCAGGGGATCACCGTGACCATGCCGGTGGTGACTTACGCGGAGCAGCTGCAGCTTTCCAGAGAAAAGCTGTACCGCTGTCTCTGTGTGTCCAATCTGGTCTCCATCTACATCAAGCACTTCATCGGATCACTGTCCGCCTTCTGCGGGGCGGTCAGCGCGGCCTGCGGCGCAGGCGCAGCCATCACCTACATGGGCGGAGGATCTTACGAGGAGATCGGAGGCACCATTACCAATACTCTCGGCAATGTGGGAGGCATTGTGTGCGACGGCGCGAAGCCGAGCTGCGCGGCGAAGATCGCTTCTTCCGTACACGCGGCGCTGATGGGCCATTACATGAGCATCAGCAACAAGGAATTCCTCGGAGGAGAGGGCTTTGTGAAGAACGATGTGGAAGAGACCATCAAGAACATGGGCTACATCGGCAAGATCGGAATGCGCGAGACAGACAAGGAGATACTGAACGTCATGATCGACAAGGTCGACGTGGAGTCCTGTCTCTGAAGCATAGTATGTTATTGAGTCAAGGAGGTAGTTATATATGGAAAAGCAGGGATTTGTTCACAGTCTGCCGTTCAGGCTTCTGATGGCGCTGATCATCGGCATCGCAGCCGGTCTTGCACTTGCGTCCGGGGATGGAAGCGGAATTGTTAGATCGATACTCAATATTGTGGTCTGCGTGAAGTTCATTTCCAGCCAGCTGATCAGCTTCTGCGTGCCGCTGATCATCATCGGCTTCATAGCGCCTTCCATTACGCGTCTGGGCAACAATGCGTCCAGGATGCTGATCGTCGCGCTCTCCGCGGCGTATCTTTCTTCCATCGGAGCGGCGCTCTTTGCCATGCTGGGGGGCTACACGATCCTTCCGTTCCTGAATATCAGCTCTGAGGTGGACGGACTGAAGGAACTCCCGCCGGTGGCCTTTGAACTGACCATCCCGCAGATCATGCCGGTCATGTCCGCACTCTTCTTCTCCGTCATGGTAGGTCTTGCGGCGGCGTGGAATTCCAGCACGTATATCACTAATATACTTGAGGAATTCCAGCAGATCGTCCTGAGCATCGTGACAAAGTTCGTGATCCCGGTCCTGCCGGTGCTGATCGGATGCACCTTCTGCACACTGGCTTACGAAGGTTCCATCACAAAGCAGCTGCCGATCTTCCTGATCGTCATCCTGATCGTGATGGCAGGACATTATATCTGGCTGACGCTTCTCTACGGCATCGCAGGAATGTATTCCGGCAGGAATCCGATGAACGTCCTGAAACACTATGGACCGGCATATATGACGGCAGTGGGGACAATGTCCAGCGCGGCAACGCTTTCCGTTGCTCTGGAGTGCGCAGGAAAGGCCGTGCCGACTCTGCGGAAAGACCTGGTGAATTTCGGTATTCCGCTGTTTGCGAACATCCACCTCTGCGGATCGGTCATGACAGAGACCTTTTTTGTCATGGCAGTCTCCAAGATGCTTTACGGAGAGTTCCCGTCACCGGGGAAAATGATCCTGTTCTGTCTGCTTCTTGGCGTATTCGCCATCGGCGCGCCAGGCGTGCCCGGCGGAACGGTCATGGCTTCCCTGGGACTGATCACCGGAGTGCTTGGCTTTGACGAAACCGGTACAGCGCTGATGCTGACGATTTTCGCGCTGCAGGATTCCTTCGGTACTGCATGCAACGTCACGGGTGACGGCGCTCTGACTTTGATCCTTACCGGCTACGCGGAAAAGCACGGTACATGAAGAAACGCCGAGATAACGCCAGAAAAAGACATTTGATCAGACATAAAACTGACATCCGGGAGGCTGGGAAATGAGTTTTTATAAGAAAGAACGGACGAGGGTCATGGAGAGAAAACTGATATCTGCGGTTTTCGCTGTCCTGTTTGCAGTGTCAGCTGCGGTGACGGTGTTTGCGGAGACCGGCGCCGGCAGCGGGACCCAGGAAGAAAAAGGACCCGGGATCATTACCGAGGCTGCTGCAGAGACTGAGGCGCCTGCGCCCCAGGTGACTGAGGAGCAGGTGAACACCTTTTACCAGGACGCGGTCTTTGTGGGAGACTCCATTATGGAAGATTTCCAGCTGTACTGCCGTCAGAGGAAAACAGATCCATTTCTTCAGCAGTTCCGCTTCCTTGCCCGTACCAGCTTCAGTCTTCATAATGCTTTCATGCCGATCTCGAAAAAATCGAAAATGCCGATATACCAGGGAGAACAGAGGTACATCTGGGATTCCGTCCGCATGGTGGGCGCAAAAACGGTCTACATGATGTTCGGCCAGAACGACCTGGACATGGGAAATGATTCCGTGGAGAAGTACTGCGCCGTAATCAGTAAGATCAAAGAACAGTCGCCGGATGCGCAGTTCGTCATTATGAGCATGACCTATACTCTGGCGGGGAAGGGTAAGGGCCCGATCAACAACGACAATATCCGGGCCTTCAACGAAGCGATGAAGAACACGGCGGCACAGAACGGGTGGGGATTCATCGACCTCTCCACGCCCACCTCCGACGGAAACGGCAACCTGCGCCCGGAGTACTGCAGTGATCATTACGTGCATCATACCAATGCTGCTTACAGAGTATGGGAGACAGTTCTGAAGGAATACGCTTATAATTGTCTTACCCGGATGCAGGCAGAAGGAGGCGGCGTATGAAATGCCTCCAGAGAATTTTTCTGCTGTTCTCCGCTTTTTCCCTTCTGTGCTTCTTGTCCTGCTGTTCAGGGGAAAAGCAGGATACAAAACCGGCGGAACTGAAAACGCCGAAGGAGCTTTACGAACAGATCAGGAAGGAAGCAGAACTTCCGGAAATGGTGCTGGGGGATGAAGAGTATATCCAGAATTATTACGGCATCGATCCTGAGATCCTGGAGGATTATGTTTTTGCTTCCGCAGATTCGGCAGTCCTGGCAGACGCGGTGATCATCCTGAAAGCAAAGGAAAAAGATTCCGTGGAGCAGCTGACGGAAACCCTTCAGAATATAAAAGAGTGGAAGGAAGCGGAGATGGAAGATTACGCACCCGAGGCGTACAAGGTCGCGAAGGCTGCTTCCGTCCGGACAGAAGGGAACTATGTCTGGCTGGTCATGTCAGACCAGGCTGAAAAGATCGAGGGAATCATCCGGGCAGGTACCGGCGCCGGAAAATAGCCTGGGAGTCTTAAGAAAGAAATATACTGGGCTGTGACGAGAAGAGGGCAGAACCTGTTAATTGAGATGAAACGGTTCAGAAGACAAACGAAAATATTCGGGAGGATGTAAAGATGAGATTGAACAGGAGAATGAAAGAAACCTGTGCGGTTTTGTTTTCTGCTGCTCTTTGTGCCTTGTCGCTGACTGCCTGCGGGAGCGGCGGAGGACTGTTCGGCGGGAATTCGAGTAAGAGTGCCGGCGCCGGCCGTTATGACTATGGAATGGTGGCGGAGACAGCGGCGGCCAGCGCCATGGCAGAACCGGTGGCGTACGATACCATGGGGATCGACTCAGGCTCCATGGCGAGGGCGGCGGAAGAAAAGAGCTCGGTGCAGACTTCGTCCCAGAATGTGAAAGAAGGAAGAAAGCTGATCCGGAACGTCTCCATGTCTATCCGCCTTGCTTCGGACACAGAGCTCCAGAACGCGGTGGCAAAGCTCACTTCCATCACGAATCAGTACGGCGGCTTTGTAGTGAACAACGACATGTCCTTTGACCGGAACTACGCCGGCGGTTCTCTGACGGTGCAGATCCCGAAGGATGACGTGGACACTTTCCTGGAAGCGATCCGGGGGACAGGCTACAGGATCACCGGGATCAACGACAGCAGCCGGGACGTGACCAGCCAGTATGTGGATACAGAAGCCCGGATCAAGGTCCAGGAGCAGAAGATCGAGAATTACCAGAAATATCTGCAGGAAGCGGAAAATGTCACGGACACTCTGGAGATCTCCGACCGCCTGAACGATGCCATCGCCGATATGGAATCCTACAAGTCCACCATGAAAGCGCTGAACCAGCAGATCGACTACACCGAGATCCGCATCAATATCAGCTGCGACGCGGCTGTGACGCAGGAATCCTTCGGAGAGCGGGTCAGCAGAACGCTCCGCGAGACCGGAGAAAACTTTGTGGATTATCTCCTCGAAGGCCTTGACTGGTTTGCCGGAGCCGTGGCGATCCTGATCTTCGCGCTGCCGGTGGCATGGATCGTGATCCGTGTTCTTGTGACAGCTTTCCGCGCAGGAAGAGGCGCTGTCCGGAGAAAAGAGGCAGCCGCAAAAGAGACTGCGGATAATAAAGAAAGAAAAGGATTTTTAGGATTCGGAAAGAAGAACAAGAAGGACACTGCAGCGCAGAACCCCCAGGAGGTGCAGGAAACTGCCGCAGAGGACAAACCTGAATCAGGTACTGACGGTAAATAATTACAAGTTGCGGACTGAAAATGTATTTGCTATACTAATCTGGTGCCTTGCAAGGCATCACGGAGTCGTATCGAAGTGGCTATAACGAGCCTGACTCGAAATCAGGTTGCCGGCTTGCTGGCACGCGGGTTCGAATCCCGCCGACTCCGCTTCAGGGACGCTGTACAAATCCTTGTACGGCGTCTTTTCTTTTTTCAGAATACTTTCAGCATCATAAGATATAGTGGGTACTACAAAGAGATTATCCGGGAAATGTTGCTGGTCAGTGAAGGATAAGAAAACGCCTTCTGTGATCACTGGAAACAGAACAGCTACAAGGAGGTAAACATGAGAGTAAACAAACAAATCGCAGCTTTGGCAATCAGCGCTGTAATGGGAGCATCTGCTTTCTGCGCGGTGCCGGTCCTGGCGGCCGGAACCGTACAGGCGACGGAAGCACCGGCCGTCCAAAAGGAACATAGAGAGAGAAAAGGGCCGGAGGATATGATCTCCGAACTGGTGGAGAATGGGACTATCTCCAAGGAGACTGGAGAGAAGATCAACAATTATATTAAGGAAAATATGCCGGAGAAGAGCTTCAATAAAGAGAATAAGCCGGATAAGAACTTTAATAAGGAAAACAAACCCGAGAGGAAGACTGACGCCGACAGCTCCGCCAGTAAGAAGCGGCCGGACAAGAACAACTGGAACAACGCCAACGGCGAAAAGAAAGAGAAGAAGAACAAGGCCAACGGCGAGAAGAAAGAGAAGAAGAATAACGGGAACAACGCGGACGGCGCAAAGAAACATGAGAAAAAGAATGGCGAAAACAAGGGCAATAACGGCGCCGCAAATGGCAATGCAGATCCGAACGGCCGGAACTGGGGAGGAAACAGAGGCAATTTCCGCGGCCAGGGTATGTTCTCCCAGGGATTCCTGGACAAGATGCTGGAAGATAAAGTGATCACCCAGGAGGAATACGACGCCCTGAAGAAAGCCTTGCCGGAGCGCCCGGAAAGACCGGCGGACGGAGAGAACCGCCAGAAGGAAAAAAAGCAAAAAAAGAACAAAGCTGCAGGAACGACCTGAGAACATTCACTGAAAAGGGCTTTCAGAATAGCATATATATAAGAAAAGCATCCGGCCGGGACAAGACCCGGCCAGGGTGTTTTTTTTGCTGTGAGGAAGAAAAATGACACAAAAGTGACAACTTGCTTTACATAACAAGTTGTCGGTTGTATAATGAGAGCCACAGATACACAGATTTACAGTTTCAGGAGGGTTTATGCAGACACAGGCACTGCCGCAGTACATGAGGATCGCAGCAGATCTGGCGGGCCGGATCGCTTCAGGGAAGTTTGCCGAGGGGCAGCGGATTTCGGGCCGGTCGGCTCTTTCTTCCGGATATCATGTTTCTCCGGAGACGGTGCGGAAGGCACTGAAGATCCTGGCGGATGTGGGAATTGTCCGGACCAGGGAGGGCAGCGGTACGGTGGTCCTTTCGGCAGAGAAGGCGGGCGCTTATCTGGAGACGGTGGGGGCGCGCGGAGAGCAGGTGGACCTGCAGAAACAGCTGCAGACTTTGTTCCGGCAGTATACGGAGATGGGGCGGCAGATCATGGATCTCAGCACCAGACTCCTGGAAGCCCGGGCAACGCCTCTTCCGGCGGAGCAGGCGCTGCCGCAGTATGAAGTAAAGGTGCCGGCGGATTCGGACAAGATCGGGATGACGCTGGGAGAACTGCATTTCTGGCAGTGTACAGGCGCCACGGTGGCGGCGATCCGCAGGGGGCAGAAGGTGATTCTTTCTCCGGGATATTACGCAGAGATCCGCGCAGACGATGTGCTGGTCTACATCGGAACACCGGAGTGCAGAAGCGCGGTGGAGCGGCTTTTAAGCAGCGGCAAGACTGAAAAGAGCCTGTTCATGATCCAGGAACAGATCGTCCGGGCCATTCACGGAAACGAACTGTACGAAGTGGCGAAGGCCCTGGGCGCGGGGCCCGGGGACATCAGCGACGTCGCGGCCATGACCAAGGGAATGACCAACCGCTCCTATTCTTTTACCTGCAAAGGGGAACGCTATATCCTGCGCATTCCGGGAGAAGGAACGGCCAGCTTCATAGACAGGAAACAGGAGGCCGAGGTGTACCGGGCTATTTCCGGACACGGCATCTGCGACGATCTTCCTTATATCAATCCGAAGAACGGACTGAAGGTGAGCCGTTTCCTGGACGGCGTACGGGTGTGTGATCCATACCGGGAAGAAGATATCGTCCGCTGTGTGCATATGATGCACCGGCTTCACGACCTGAACCTGAAGGTGGACCACGAGTTCCGTCTGTTTGAAAAGATCCAGGAGTATGAGGACCTGAGGGAGGGAGCAGCTTCCCGTTATCCGGATTATGAAGAGACGAAGGGTAAGATCTTCTCCCTCCGGGAGTATGTTGAGGAGCACAAAGGACCTTACTGCCTGACCCATATGGACGCGGTGCCGGACAATTTCCTGTTCCATCTCCGGGACGGAGAGGAGCATCTGCAGCTCACGGACTGGGAATACGCCGGCATGCAAGACCCGCACATCGACATCGCCATGTTCTGTTGCTACAGCGAATATGACAAGGGGCACACAGACCACCTGATCGACCTGTATTTTTCCGACATAGGACGGTCTGAGATAAAAGCGGCCGATGCAGGGCAGGGCGGATCTGAGTCCTGTACCCGGGAGACCCGCGTCAAGATCTACTGCTACATCGCGGCAGCGGGGCTTCTGTGGAGCAACTGGTGCGAGTACAAGCGCCGCATGGGCGTGGAGTTCGGGGAATACGCGGACTTCCAGTATGAATGCGCAAAGAAATACTACGGGATCGTGATGCAGGAGCAGAGGCTGCTGCAGACGGCCGGAAAAGAGGAACAGTAAAATGAATGGTACAGAACAGGAAAACAAGATAAAAAAACATATCGATCCTTCCACCACCGTGATTCCGATGGCGATCATCCTGATGCTCTGCGTGTATTTTGTCATGGATCCGGAAGGCTCCACGAACGCGCTGTCTTCCATCCGGTTCTTCCTGGGGGACACGCTGGGGTCGTACTACCTGGTGGTGGGACTTGGCGTTCTGATCGTATCTTTTTATCTCTCTTACTCCGACATCGGGAATATCGTGCTGGGTCAGCCGGATGAGAAGCCAGAATTCAGCTTCTGGCTCTGGGGAGCCATGGTGTTTACCTGCGGTCTGGCGGCGGACATCCTGTTCTACTCTCTCTGCGAGTGGATCTACTACGCGGAGGAACCGCACATCGCGGAGCTGGGGAGCGTGCAGGACTGGGCCAGTGCTTATCCGATCTACCATTGGAGCATGATTCCCTGGAGCTTCTACGCGGTGCTGTCCGCCTGCTTCGGATTTATGCTGTATGTCCGGAACCGGAAAAAACAGAAGTTCTCTGAATCCTGCCGGCCCATCCTTAAGGAAGGGACAGACGGTCTTCCGGGGCGGATGGTGGATGTACTCGCTGTCTTTGCCCTGATCGCCGGAACAGCCACGACCTTTTCCGTGTCCTCACCGCTGCTGGCCCAGATTCTTTCGAACCTGGCGGGGGTAGAGAACAATAAGTGGGTCACTATCATGATCCTTCTGGCGGTCTGCGCCACCTACACCGCCTCGGTGATGCACGGCATCAAGGGCGTGGCGAAGCTCTCCAACATCTGCATGGCGCTCTTCGGCGCCCTGCTCCTCTATGTGTTCGTGACGGGCGGCGAAGCGAAATATATCGTGGAGACCGGCCTTGCGGCCATCGGAAATGTGACGCAGAACTTCATCGCCCTCTCCACCTGGACCGACGCCCTCCGCACTACCTCCTTTCCGCAGAACTGGACCATTTTCTACTGGGCCTACTGGATGGTGTGGGCGGTGGCGGCGCCCTTCTTCATGGGCAGCGTGAGCCGCGGCCGTACGGTGCGGCAGGTCATCATGGGATCCTATCTCTTCGGAGTGAGTTCCACGATCATTTCCTTCATCGTCCTGGGGAACTACGGCATGGCGCTGCAGATGAAAGGAAAGTTCGACGCCATCGCCCTCTATGATGCTACGGGAGATCTCTACAAGACCATTCTTGGGATCGTGGGCAACCTGCCGGCCCACAAGATCGCCCTGGTGCTGATCGTGCTGAGCATGATCGCCTTTTACGCTTCTTCCTTCGACTCCATCACCCTGGTGGCCTGCCAGTATTCCTATAAGGAAGTGGACGGCGCGGAGGATGCCTCCGTCCAGATGAAGCTGTTCTGGGCAGTGCTTCTGATTCTGCTGCCCATCGCTCTGATCTTCAATGAAAGCAGCATGAACAACATGCAGACGGTGTCCATTATCGCCGCCTTCCCCCTGGGCTTCGCCATCATTCTGATCATTGCCAGTTTTATCAAGGACGCGAAGCACTATCTCACAGAGTTGAAGAGTGGGAGAAAAGATGGAAAGTGATCACAAAACAAATCATAAAACATCACGAACAGAATACTGAATAGTATAAAAGTTCATATAACAGCAAAAAAGCGCACATCCTCAGCTTGAATCGGGGTGTGCGCTCTTTTATTATATTGTTAGGATAACGGACAGGCGCGTGACTGAAAATGACTGACTTTGAAGATAAAGTGATTGAATACGAAAATTAATGCTTGACATTGACTGATTCCGGGCTATAATAAAGTCACAAGAGATGACCGACTTTGGAGCTTTTAGAATGTATCTGAAGGAAAATGGCATTTTTTAGAGAGGGTGCGGGAACAACACCGCCGCCGGAAAGGGGGAAAAAAGTGATCTACACAGTAACGTTCAATCCTTCGCTGGACTACATTGCGTCGGTGGACCATTTCCGCACGGGAGGGATCAACCGCACAACGAAGGAACTTCTGTTTCCGGGAGGAAAGGGCATCAACGTGTCCATCGTCCTGAAGAACCTGGGCTTTGACAACATCGCCCTGGGCTTCACGGCGGGCTTTACCGGGAACGAGATCCAGCGGCTCCTGGACGAAAAGGGCGTGAGGAACGACTTCGTCCGGGTGGAAAAGGGCATGTCCCGAATCAACGTGAAGCTCCGCTCCGATGAGGAGACAGAGATCAACGGTATGGGACCTGCTATTGAGCCGAAGGACATCGACACGCTTTACCGGCAGCTGGACCGCCTGAAAGCGGGCGACGTCCTGGCGCTGTCCGGCAGCATTCCGTCGGTAATGCCGGAGACCATGTACATGGATATCATGGAGTACCTGAAGGGAAGAGGGATCCGGATCGCGGTGGATGCCACCAAGGACCTTCTGATGAAGGTGCTGCCGTATCACCCGTTCCTGGTGAAGCCTAACAATCATGAGCTGAGCGAGATCTTCGGCGTGGAGATCAGGACCAAGGACGACGTCGTGAAGTACGCGATGAAGATGAAGGAACTTGGCGCGGAGAACGTGCTGGTCTCCATGGCCGGCGACGGCGCGGTGCTGGTGGATGAAAACGGCCAGGAGCACCGGGCGGAGGCGCCGAAGGGCACGCTGAAGAATTCCGTCGGAGCAGGAGATTCCATGGTGGCCGGATTCATCGCCGGATACCTGACCAGCGGCGACTGCGGACAGGCGTTCCGCATGGGCCTCTGCACCGGCAGCGCCAGCGCCTTTTCAGACGAGCTGGCGACGAGAGAGGAAGTCATCGCCCTCCTGAAGCAGTACAGATGACATGAAGAAGTAAAAACATAAAGCAGTAAAAAGACAAAGCAGTAAAAACATAAAGCAGTAAAAACATAAAGCAGTAAAACGGAAATGACAGCATCGCGACATAATAACAGACTGAAAGGCAGGATATAAGACAAATGAGAAAAGAAACATAAAAGTATCGGATCCAAATCCGGAGAGGGAAAATTTATCCTCAATAGGCGAGAAGACCCCCGCTTCTGTAAGCGGCGGGATGAATCGCCAAAACTACATGAAATCGCTCAAATTAGTGCTAAAATCGGCACCCAAGCAACAAGCCGTTTTCACAAAAATTGTTAAACAAATGGTCGAACATATGTTTGCTTCCCCTCGAAATCATGATATAATATATGTAAAAGAGGGAGGCTTAACATGTGCAGCAGAGCATTCCAGTACAGGGCTTACCTGACAGATGAGCAGTTCGTTCTGGCAATGAAAACAGTCGGAGCCTGCCGGTTCGTCTATAACAATGCCCTGGACTATAAGACCACTGAATACAGAAACAATAGGAATACTGTCAGTTATACGCAGCTTTCCGCCAGGCTCACCGGCCTGAAAAAGGAACTGCCCTGGCTGAAGGAAGTCGATTCGATCGCCCTCCAGCAGTCCCTGCGGCATCTGGATACTGCTTTTCAGAATTTCTTCCGTAAAAAGAAGGGAACACGGTACCCGAAGTATAAATCAAAGCATCGCTCAAAGTGGTCCTATACAACGATGTCTGTGAACAACAATCTTCGTTTTGAGGATGAAGCCCTCATCATGCCGAAGCTGGGCAGGATCAGTATCAGACCGATGCGCCCTGTCCCTGAGGGCTGGAAGCTCAAAAGCGCGGTGTTGACGATCGAGCGGGACCATACCGTCTATATCTCCTGCTGCTTTGAATATGACGACGTTCCTGTCCAGTATACGCCGGATCCCGGTAAAGCCATCGGCCTTGATTACAAGTCCGACGGATTCTGCGCGGATTCAGAGGGACATGTCTGCGGCTCTCCCAAATACGCCCGGAAGGCGCAGGAGGCCCTGACAAGGCAGCAGCGGAAACTGCGCCATAAGAAGAAAGGTTCCAGGAACCACGAAAAACAGAAGCTTCGTATTGCAAAGGTATACCGCCACATCGCCAACCAGAGACTGGATTTCTGCCACCAGCAGTCTGTGAAGACAGCCAATTCATATGACATCGTCTGTGAGGAAGATCTGGACCTGAAGGCGATGTCGAACAGAAGCTTCAGGAACGGCAGGGCAACCATGGATAACGGTTACGGGATGTTCCTGCACTTCCTGGAGTACAAGCTCCACGACCGGGGCAAGATACTTGTGAAGGTAGGGAAATGGTTCCCCTCCAGCCAGATCTGCCATGTGTGCGGGAGGGTCGACCCGGAGTTAAAAGACCTCAGGATCCGGCACTGGACCTGTCCAGGGTGCGGCACCGGGCACGAACGAGATATCAACTCCGCCATCAATATCCTTCAGGAAGGGCTCAGGCTGTACCTGCAGAATGCGGCATAAGCCGGAAGCTTCTTTTTGCACCCAGATCAATTAAAATAATAATAAAGGTAGGGCAGGAACTGTCCGAACCTGAAACGCCTGTGGAGCCCGCAGCCTCTGTCTCCGGCGACATATCACCGGAAATAAGCTGCAGCGAAGAAGCAGGAATCCCCCACTTCTGCAAGTGGTGGGAGTGTTCAATTGGATTGTGTGTGTCATAGTACTCGAACTAAAACAGAAAAGCGGCCTTAGGAATGTTTTCCTAAAACCGCTTTGTATTCAGCTTCTGTTTTTCTTTAGCCTGACTCCGCTCAACTTAGTCCAGTGAAGCGATTCCGGTGACAGCCCAGTCGTAGGTGTCCAGGGCCTGGAGGAACGCAAGTTCCGCCGCCTTGAAGGAAGCTTCCGCAGAGGTATAATTCATCTCCGCGGTGAGCTGTTCTTCCTGTCCGGCCAGGCCTGCGGATGCCTTGAGATCCGCGATGCGTTTCGTCTCCTGCGCCTTTTCCCACGCTATTTTCGCGCTGTTGTATTCCTGCTGCTTCTGAAGCACCGCTTCGTAGAGCGACGCCATCTTCGCGGTGAGCTTCTGCTCTCCCTCCGCGTTGGTCCGGAGCCGGACCGCCGTTTTCGGCGTTGACGACCCGCCGTTCTGCCTGCGCTGATTGATGAGGGTCGTATTGTTGCCGATGGCCTTCCAGGTGTCGGCCTCAAGGTTCATTTCCGATACTCTCGCGGGATCCGGGGCCGGCAGTTCTTCGATGATCAGGCTCCCGTCATCCGGCCGCCCCACCGCATAGCAAAGGTTCTGGTACACGCTGCGGAGACTGTCATCCGCGGCGGAAAGCCGGCTTTCCGCGGAAAGAAGCGCTGCTTCGGCATCCATAACATCCAGGTCCGAAACAAGTCCCGCGGCCCGCTTCGTGTCCGCCAGTTCTCTCTGGCGGCGCCGGAGGGCCACTTCTTTCTGCAGTGTATCCCTCTGATGCCTGAGGCTCTCATAGGAGATCATCAGGGACTGGGCGGCAACGGTCATCTGCCGCTCCACCTGGCGGATCGACCGCTGGGAGGCGTAGTCCGACATGTTCTCATACATCTTCCGGTACATGGCGGCGGAAGCCTTGTAGGTCTCGTACTCCCTGTCCCAGCTGTCGGCCGAAGCTCTGTCATTATCGTCCCAAGCGTTCTTTCTCTCCACCCCGGCGTTCC
This sequence comes from Stomatobaculum sp., assembly GCA_017449925.1. The sequence continues at coordinate 13,018 of JAFSYO010000139.1, read as the reverse complement.
ACTGCTCAAATACCGCCGCGTTCATCGCATCCACGTACTGGTCCAGCCGGTCATTGTAGTTCTTCAGCGCCGACGCCACGGAGGGATTTCCGTTGTGCACCGCGTCCTGCAGCTCATCATAACGGAGCACGTTGTCGGAGAGCACCTGGGCCGCGCGCTCCGCCGCCGCCCGGTCGGCCTCCTCCTCTGAAAGCCCTTCCTGCGTTTCTTTCGCCGCGGCCAGCCCGGCCTCCTGTGAAGTCGCCGCGGTCTCCTGTGAAGCCTCTGCCGCCGCGGTCTCCTGTGAAGCCTCTGCCGCCGCAGACTCTTCCTGCGCCGCCGCTATTGCATCCCCGGGTCCTGCTGCGAGAACGTTCAGGACGCCTGCCGTGAGCAGAAGAAATGCTGTCACGGATGCGGCCGGAAGGACGTTCCAAAACTTCTTTCTCTCTTTTTTCCTCACGTTTTCCACTCTTTCCATTCTGTCTGCCTGCGGCCTTTTCCTCTGGTTCGCCTTTGGATCACCTTCGGATTACTCCGCCGCCGGATCGCTCCGCGGCTGCGTTACTCCGCCGCCGCCAGCCCTTTCACGGACCAGTCGTAGGTCTCCATCGCGGAGAAGAGGGCAAGGTCCGCGCTCTCTACAGCGATGCGCGCATCCTCCGCGGCCCGCACTCTCGCGTCATAATCTGTCTGGGTGATGGTCCCCGCGGCAAGCCGGCTCCCGGCTGCCGCCAGGTTCTGCTCTTCCAGAGCTGCTTTTGCCTGGGCCTGGGAGAGGGAAAGCTGTGCCGACAGCACCTCCCGGTAGGCTGCGGAAAGAGACGCCGCAATCTTCTTCCGGTTGTTTTCCAGTGTCATCTCACAGTTTTCGCGGGTGATGCCGTCCTTCGCGTTGTCCCGCTTCCGGGTGTTGATCCGCAGCGTATAGTTGTTGTCGTAGGCCCTCTGCAGATCCGCCTCCGGGTTCATTCCTTCGATCCGGGAGAGATCCGCCGCAGGCACCGGGCCGATCTCCGGCCGGTCCCCGTACTTCCAGCCGAGGCGCACGTTCATGCTTTCCCGCAGGCTGTCGATGCTCCGCTCCGTCTGGGTGATCTTATCCTCCGCGTCGGAAAGGTTCTGTCTGGCGGTCAGGATATCCAGTTCCGTGGCTGCTCCGGCGCTTCTCTTCAGTTCCGTCAGGGAAAGCTGCTTCGCCGCGTTGTCCCGGGCTGCTTCCTGGGTCTTTTTCTGGTTCTGCAGCGTGTAGTAGCGGATCATCTCGGACTGCGCCGCCGCCACCAGGCTCATCTTCGCCTTCTCGTAGGTGAGGAGGTAGATCTTACTGTCGTCCAGCGTGTCCGATGCCTGCTTCAGCATGTTGTCCGCCTGGATCTTCAGACTCAGCTCCCGCGACATGCCGGAGGCAGTGTCCGTATCAAGGTCCGCCATATCCGCAATGAAATCCTGGGCCAGCTGATAGTACTCGTTCGAGACTTCGTCGTTCGTATCGCCGTAGTCATCCCGGAATTTCCGGTAATTGTACTGGTTGTTCTGGACCGTGGCGTTGTACTCCTCGATCAGGCCTTCCAGTTCCCCGTACTCGATCTTATTGTCCCGGAGCTGCGCCCATTCCTCCGCGCTCCGGGCGAACTCCGGGCTGGAGGCAAAGGCCGGCGCGGACAATGCCGCCGACAGGGCCAGCGCAGCCGCCGAAATCAGTGTTTTTTTCTTTATCATGTTCCCTTACCCTTATACCCTTTCATTTGTCTCCGGATCTTTTGCCTCCGGATCAATTGTCACCTCCGCCGCCTTAGGCTTCCGGCTCATCATCCGGTAGTAGACCGGCAGCATCAGAAGCGCCAGGATCGTGGATGCAGTCAGTCCGCCGATATCCGTCACCGCCAGTCCCTGGGTGGTGCTGCCCGCGTTTCCAAGGGCCAGCGCCATGGGGAACATGGCCAGTACGGTGGTCATCGTGGTCATCAGGATCGGACGGATACGGGTGGCGCCGGCTTCGATCAGCGCCGTATCCAGCTCCATCTCGGCGCGGTTCTGGTTCGCCGCATCCACAAAAAGGATGCCGTTGTTCACGACGGTGCCGGAAAGCATCAGGAATCCGATCAGGGAGACCATGCTGATCTTCAGGTTCAAAAGCCACAGAAGCCCGAAGGAGCCGATCAGGCTGAAGGGGATCGTGGTCATCACCATGATGGAATAGCGCACGGACTCGAACTGGCACGCCATGACCACGAACACCAGGAAGACCGCTGTGGCGATGGCTGTATAGAGAGACGCGAACTCCTCCTGCTGGGAGCGGTCGCGGGAGCTCATGCCTATGCTCACAGTCCCGGTCAGCAGCGGCTGGACCACCTCCTGCTGCAGGATCTGCCGGGTGGCGGGGCCTGCACCTTCCGTATAGGAAGCGCTGACCGTCACCTGGTACTGCTTGTCCTCTCTGGAAATGGACCTCGGGCTTTCCACCACCTTGATCTCTGCCACATCAGTCAGCGCCACGGCGCCGCCGCCGGAAGTGTTCAGCACGATCCCTTCCACCTTGTCCAGGGTCTCGTACTCGCCGTCCGGATACTCCACCCTTACGTTCATGGTCTCGCCTTCCACATCTATTTCTGTGGCTTTGATACCGCTTAAGCGGTTGGAGACCGCGCTGCCGATCTGGGACGCTGTGATGCCGGCCGCCTTGGCCTTCAGGGCATCCACCTGGATCTCCAGGACAGGCGCGCCGCTGGTGGTGCTGGAGGTGACACGGGCCACCTCGCTTCTTCCCTTCAATGCTTCGGTGACCTTCGCGGCCACCGCCTTCACTTCGTCGTAATTCGCGCCCTTCAGGATCACGGAATAGCTGTTTCGAAAGCCGGACATCATGCTCATGGAGGAGCTGGCGGAGACGGAAATATCGCAGTTCGGGATGTCGGCAAGGGCCGCGCTCCACTGGTCGGAGATCTCCGCGGTCGTCATCTGCCGGTCATCCTTCAGGTAGGCAGTGATGCTGGCGGATGCGCCCCGGGCGCCGCCGCCCAGCTGGGCCATCCAGGAGTCCAGATCCGGGTGCACCGAGATGATGTCTTCGATCTGCCGGGCGATCTTGTCTGTCTCTTCCGTGCGGAGACCCGGCCGGGTCGTGATGGAGATCCGGATCTCACCCTGGTCATCGGAGGCCATCAGCTCCGTGCCGAGGCTCATCCCCAGACGGACCGCAAGCGCCAGGAGGATAAGGGAGATCCCCATCACCGTCCACTTTCTCGGAAGCACTGCCTTCATCCATTTCCGGTAACCGCGCTGCAGGGCGTGGATAGGTGCGGAGAAGGGCGCGCTTGACCTCTCTGTCGGCTTGTACAGCATGTAACAGAGCGGTACGATGGACACCGCAGAGATAAGCGACGCCATCATACAGAACACGATGGTAAAGCCCAGGGGCTTGAACATCTGCCCCGCCATACCCGCGATCATAGCCAGCGGCAGGAAGACGACGCAGGTGGTCAGTGTCGACCCCAGAACAGAGAAGGATACCTGGTTCGTTCCTGCAAGCGCATTCTCCCTGAATTCCAGGAAGCCGCCCTTCTGCCTTTCCGCTGCCCGGAAGCAGCTCTCCAGCACTACGATAGAGTTGTCCACCATCATGCCGACGCCGAGGGTCAGGGCAGAAAGGGTGATCACGTTCAGGGAATAGCCCATGCGGGTCATGAGGATCAGCGCCGTCAGGATAGAAAACGGGATGCTGGAACCTACGATCAGGGACGCCTTCAGGTCCCCGAAGAACAACCAGATGACCACCATGGAGATGATGACCGCCAGGATCAGTGTATAAAGCACGGATTTCAGGGAGTCCAGGATCTGCTCCGCATTGTCCCGCACCACCCGGATATTGGTCTCCGGATCGGTCTTCTTCAGCGTCTCGATCACTGCCTTCGCTTGTCTGGAAAGCTCCACCGCCGTCGCGTTCTGCTGCTTCGTGATGGAGACAGAGACGGTGGGGTTCCCGTTGTAGCGGGCCACCGAGTTCGATGTCTGCTGGTTGATATAGATGTCCGCCACGTCCTCAAGGTACACGGTACTTCCGTCCTTGGTGGTGAGGGGAATATCCTTCAGACGTTCCAGCGTGTCGTACTTCATGCGTGTGGAGATGGAAAGCTCCTGACTTCCGATATTCGTCTCGCCGGAAGGATACGCCAGGCTGGAGGCCGCAATGTCCTGGGCGATGGACTGCATGGTGAAGCCGTACTGGACCACCTTCTCCTCGATCAGTTCTATCTTGATGTATTTGTTGGAGCCGCCCCGGACCGAGACCTCGGAGGCGTCCGCCATCTTTTCGAATTCGGGGACGATCTCATCGTTCACATAGGAATAGAGGTCTGTTTTTGACGGGTTGTCGATGGTCAGGGTGATGTCTGCCTGGGCGTTCATGCCCATCTGCATGATGGAGGGCTCGCCGCAGTCGTCCGGGAGACGGTTCGAGATGCCGCTGATACGTTTTTTAAGGTCGTCGTAGGCGTCGTCTGTATCGGTGCCGTACTCAAACTGGATCTGGACCATAGAGCGCCCCTCAGAAGAGGTGGAGCTGATGGTCTATACGCCGGAGAGGGAACCGATCCGGACCTCGATCACCCGGGTGACCAGTTCGTCCACATCCTCCGGGCTGGCGCCGGAATAAGTGGTGGACACCATAAGCATCGGCGTCTCCATCTCTGGGCTGAGTTCCAGACGGGCCCCGGTCACGGACTGGAAGCCGAACACGATGAGGCAGAGGACGCCCATCAGCACCGTCACGGGACGGCGCAGCACAAAACTGGTAATCGATCTCATGTCTCTGCCCTCTTACTGCGGTCTTCCGCCGCCCTGTCCGCCGTTTCCACCGGGTGCGCCGCCCCGGCCGCCCTGGCCGCCTTCGCCGCGGCCGCCGGAGGCCTCGCCCGGCAGGCGCACCTTCGCGCCGTCGTACAGTTCGGAGCTCCAGCTCTTCACTACCTGTTCATCTTTTCTGATGCCGTTCTTCACTTGCATCCGGGTCTCATCGAAAATACCGGTCTCAATGTCCCGGCGCTCCACGATGCCGTCCTTGTAAATGTAAACATAAGGTTTGGAATTCTCGTAGTACACCGCGTCCACCGGGATCGTCATCGCCCGGTCCGCCTTTTGGGATGTGATATAGAGCTTTACCTTAGATCCGGTGGCAAGGGATTCATTCCCCATCAGTCTTGCTTTTACTTTATAAAGACCCGTGGATTCCTCAGGCATAGTGCTGACTTCATCCACGACGCCGCTGAACTTTGACCCGTCCTTCTCCACCTCAAGGTAATCGCCCTCCTGCATGTACCCGCGGATGCGCTCAGTAGTGGAAAAGCTGACGATACGGTTCCCCTGTCCGGAGATCACGCAGATCTGCGTGTTCAGTCCTACTGTGTCGTAGACCTCCACATTGCACAGCTCCACCACACCGGTGATCGGGGCCTTGATCTCCGCGTTTTCCAGCTGGGTCCTGTAGTTGAGCTCCGCCTGGCGGTACTGGATCTCCGCGGACTCCACACTGTTCTTATATTGGGCGAAGGCCTGCTCCGAGATCCCGCCGCCGCTGTAAACGATCTGCTGTCGGTTCAGCTCCTCCCGGGCGTGGCTCAGGTTCACCCTGGCAGACTCCAGGGAATTCTTCGCGCCTTCCACCTGTCTTGTGTCGATGGTACAGATGGTATCTCCCTCTTTCACCACTTCTCCCGCCTTGATGTTCACGGCAGTGATGTCGCCGGAAGCCTTCGGATAGATATACACCACATCCGATGGCTCCACCGTACCGATCACGCTGGTGGTCAGACGGATGTTGCCTGTCACCGGCTCCTCGGTCTCCACCACCGGAAGGGATACCGGGGCAGCAAAACGCTCCTGCTTCCGGAAGCGGGGAAGCACCAGAACCACAACAGCTGCTATGGCTGCCACGACTACTGCCGCTGCAATTACCTTTTTTATCATATCTACAGAACCTCCGATCCTGTTTTCTGTACGCCGTTTCTCCGGACCGTCCGGCCGGAGACACTGAAGACCCATGTTAATGTATAATACTGGAATAAACTTAAATTTCACTGAAAACCGGTCTGTTCCCCCGGTGAAAAAGAAGAAAAGAGACCGATCTCTCCGTCAGTCTCTTTCCGTCAGTCTTTCCTTGATGTCTCCGTTACTGGTCTTTCAATCCCTAGACATTGCGATGACGCCGGTTCTCTGGATCTCCAGGATCCCGTAGCTCCGCACCAGCTCTATGAAGTCCAGGATCACCTCCGGCGCGGCGTGAAGTTCGATCACCATGCTCTTAGGGGATACCCGGAGGATCTTCGCGCCCATGACGCTGCACAGCTCCACCAGGCTGGCCCGGTTCGTGACCGAATAATTCACTTTGATCAGCATCATCTCCAGCATCACGCACTTTGTCTCTTCGAGGCGCCTCACCTTGATGACGTCGATCTTCTTGTTCAGGTGTTTCTCGATCTGGTCCACCGTTCGCTGGTCCCCAGTGGAGACGATGGTCATGCTGGACACATCTTTCCGCTCTGTCTCTCCCACCGCCAGGCTGTCGATGTTGAAGCCACGGCGCGCGAAAAGTCCCGAAATGCCGGAAAGAACACCGTCTTTATTTTCCACAAGCACAGAAAAAATACCCTTCACGGTCCTTCCCTCCTTTATTTCGTATTATTCTTGCTGTCCACGTAGCAGACCATCAGGCTCGCCTTCGGACAGGCCAGGAAACGGTCCAGCTCATCGCTCAGGGAGTCGTTGTCGCTGCACTCGAAGTATTCCATATCGTAGGCGCGGGCGATGCCCTCCTGCTTCGGGAAGTCGGAGAGTTCCACCGCCTTGTAATGGGAGTTGTAGGTCTTCTCCTGATACTCTCTCACCAGCCCCAGGAAATGGTTCTTCACGATAAGGATCTTTAAGGGCAGTTCGTTCGCCGCGATGGTCCCCAGTTCGCACATGGACATCTGGAAGGAGCCGTCGCCGCAGACTGCCACCACCTGCTTCTCAGGGCAGCACATCTTCGCGCCGATGGCCGCCGGGATGGAGTAGCCCATGGTGCCCATGCCGCCCGTGGTAATGAAACGGCCGTGCTTCATCACATAGCTGTCCGCAGACCAGAGCTGGTTCTGCCCCACGTCCGCCACATAGATGGCGTCATCATCCATCTTTCCGGAGAGGAGATGCACCAGCAGCATCGGGTTCACCAGTTCGTCGCTGAACTTTCTGTGATCCACCGTGCCGGTCTTGATCTTCTTCAGTGTCTCGATCCACTCTGTGGTATCGATCTGCAGATCTTCCGTCAGGAGGCGGGCAAAAATGTTTTTCGCGTCGCCCACCAGCGGAAGGGTCGGGCCCAGGTTCTTGCCGATCTCCGCCGTGTCGATGTCGATATGGATCACATTTACCTGCTTCTCCAGATTCTCCGGCTTCGGCACCGCCCGGTCCGCGATGCGGGCGCCGACGACGATCAGGAGATCGCTGTGGGCCACAGCGTTGTTCGCGTAGGGCTTTCCGTTATTCCCCAGCATGCCGAAATACATGGGGTGGTCCTTCGGAAGGACACCGATCCCCATCATGGTGGTCACCAGCGGAATGCGGTTCTTCTCGCAGAACTGCCGGATGGGCTCCTCCGCCTCCCCCAGGATCACGCCGCCGCCGGCGCAGATGATCGGCTTCTTCGCTTTTTTCATGGCCGCGATGACCTTCGCCATCTGCTGGGAATTTCCCTTGGTGCTGGGCTTGTAGCTGCGGATGTTTACATCAGAGGGATAGGAAAACTCCTTCTTCATCTCCATCACCTGCACATCGCAGGGCACGTCGATCAGGACCGGACCCTTCCGGCCGGAGTTCGCGATATAGAAGGCTTCCTTCAGAATGCGGGGCAGATCGTCCGCGTTCTTTACAAGGTAGCTGTATTTTACGAAGGATTCCGTGGCTCCGCGCATGTCCGCCTCCTGGAACACGTCCCTCCCCAGAAGGGCGGAATTCACCTGTCCCGTAATGGCGATGATCGGAATGGAGTCCGCGTAGGCCGTGGCCAGCGCCGTGATGAGGTTCAGGGCGCCGGGGCCGGAAGAGGTCACGCAGACCGCCGGCTTCCGGGAAATGCGCGCGTAACCGCTGGCAGCATGACCCGCGTGCTGCTCCTGCCTGGCCAGCACGTGGCGGATCTTTGTCGAGTGATAAAGTGCTTCATAAAAGGGCGCGATGGCCACGCCCGGATAACCGAATATGGTAGTGATGCCTTCCAGTTCAAGGCATTTTATAATTGCTTCCGCACCATTCATAGAAAATCTCCTTCTCTTCCTGGGCTTTTGTTCTCGTTAATATAATACTATAATCCATGGGCGGCAAAAGCGAAAGTGCAATTTCGGATACACTGATTTGTTTCCGCCTGATAATCATTGTATAATTGTAGTTATACAGGAGCAGATGCTTCGATATTGAAAGAAAGGACAGAAAAACACATGAAATATTTCAAAAACTTCGGCCTCTGTGCACTGGCTGGACTGACAGCCCTTTTCATTGGCGCCTGCGGCTCCACCACCACTGCCACGGCTCCCGCGACGACAGCTGCCCCGGCGGCCACCGCCGCGGAGACAAAGGCTCCGGAGACCACCCCGGCTGAAACAAAGGCAGCGGAAACCACCGCAGCAGAGACCACTGCTGCAGAATCCAAGGCGGATGATACTGCCGCTCCGAAAGAGGGCGATGCCCTCACCCTGACTGCATTCAACGGCATGAAGCTCACCATACCGGCAGAGTACGCCGGCCTGGTGGTCTACGGTACACCGGCGGAAAGTGAAGACGGCGTCCTGTTCACCGTCTCGGAGAAGGCCTCTGTCGAAGCCGCGGAGAAACAGTTCCCGGATTTCGAAGGCGCCGGCTGGCTCTTCGACATCTACCGCCTCGATGAAAAGAAAATGCACGAATTGATGTGCTACGACTTCATCGGTTCGGATCCCTTCGCGAAGGGTGCGGATGGATATCACTATATCGTAGGTCATCCCACGGACGTCCGCCTCGTGCGTGAGAATTACGAAAACATGGAAGATGACATGGAAGAGTGGAGCGCCCTCTGCGAGTGGGCCAACGGGATCGGGGAATCTTTCCTCTCCGAGAACGATGGCCTTACGAAGGAAACCATCGGCAATGCCGCACCGCAGGTCTACCTTGCCCGCACCATGTGGATGGATGACACGAAGTACCAGGTCAGCTACCTGGAATTCGGTCCGCTGGATCCGAAGGATGTGGACCCGGAGCCCTTTGCCCGCAAACTGGTCGACGGCGCAGTCTATGAAATGGTGGATATCAGCAAAGCGCCTGACGGCGAGTACTATGTCCTGGACTTCCCGGAGGACACCGTGCGCATTGACTTCTTCCTTGGAGAGCCGGAGGAAAACTACGTCCGCCTCGTGTGGAGCGAAGGATACGAAGATCTGTATAAAGTGACTTTCGAGGACAAGAGCATCATCGCCAGCGAAGTCATGAGCGAGTGGTACCACGCCCTCGCCGCGGCGAACGGAAAGACCGCAAATTAACGTCCGTCCCCGCTGAGGCATTTCGTCATTGATTCCTGAGGGAGGATCCCGTCAATTATGAAACTTGGCATGCACCTGGAACAGAAGCAGACCATCTCCCAGCAGATGATCCAGACGCTGAAGGTCCTGGAGATGAACGTGACAGAGCTGGAAGTGTATCTGTCCCGGCTTTCTGCCGAAAACCCGGTGGTGGAACTGGAGCCCTCGGAATTCCGGAAGGAATCCGAGGACATAGCCCTGTCCCGGCAGGCGGAGTTCGCGCGGAAGCTGGAATGGCTCAGCTCGGCGGACCGTCAGAACCGTACGTATTACGCGGATGATGCTCCCGACCAGGGGCTGGACGGCGTCCAGGACCCCTCTTCTTCCGGCGAGACTCTTCCCGAGTATCTGCATGCCCAGCTTCTCCTGAAGGACTGCACGAAACAGGACTTCCGGATCCTCGATTTTATGGCCCGGTCCCTCGACTCCCGGGGGTATTTCACGGAGCCCCTTACCATCGTCACGGACCGCTACCGCATTTCGGACGAGAAAGCTGAGACCCTTCTCCGGAAGCTCCAGGATCTGGAACCCGCCGGAGTCGGAGCCCGGAACCTGAAGGAATGTCTTCTGCTGCAGCTTCGCCGCCGCGCAGGAGATCTGGTGTTCCGTTTCGGCAACCCCGGGACTTCCTCCGAAAAAACAGCGGAGGAGTTCCTGGAATCCGCGGAACTGACAGAGCTGGCGGAACAGCTGATCTTGTTCCACCTGGAAGATATCGCCAGAAACCACATTGATATCATTGCCCGGAAGCGGAGCGTCACCCGCGGCGAGATCGAAGCGGCCTGCCGCCTGATCCGCCGCCTGAACCCAAAACCTGGCAACGCCTTCAGCGACGGCAGAGTGCTCCCCTATGTCCGGCCCGATGTCATCGTGATCCGGGAAGAGGAGGACGATGCCGGCGCCCGCGGGTCCGTATCAGAATCCGCGTCCTTTCAGGTCCTGGTGAACGACTACCAGTACCCCCGCCTTTCAGTGAACAGCTTCTACGAAGCCCTGGCTAAAGAGACGGATGATCCGGAAGCGAAGAAATACCTGCAGGAAAAGCTGTCCCAGATCGCCCAGGTAAAGACCGATCTCGCGAACCGGAGTTCCACCCTTTCCCGGGTGGCCGGGCTCCTGGTCCGGCTGCAGGAAGCCTTCTTCCTTCGAGGTCCCGGCCACCGGAGCCCCATGGTGCTCTCGGACCTGGCAGAGCCTCTGTCCCTGCACGAGTCCACCGTGAGCCGGACCCTGAAGGACAAATACCTCCAGTGTTCCTGGGGCGTTTTCCCCATGAATTATTTCCTGAACGCCGCTGCGGGCAAAATAAGTACCGGCATATCTTCCGGACCCGGCGTATCTTCAGAACCCGGCACGGACGAGGTCCACCGCGCCCTCCGGGAGATCATTGACGCGGAGGACAAAGCAAAACCTCTCAGCGACGAAAAACTGTGCGCAGCTCTGGCGGAGCGCGGCATACAGATCGCGCGCCGCACCGTCAACAAATACCGTAAAGAAATGGGAATTCCCGATAAAAGCGGACGAAAAAAACTGCCGGACTAAACCGGCAGTTTTTTGATCTTATTTCATTTCATTCTCGGGCTTTTCGGACCGCTGCCATCATAATTGCGCCGCCCTGCCCTTCCGGGAATGTAAGCTCCAGAGCCTCTTCCCCGGGAACGTTTTCTTTCGTGCAGTCTCTGGATTCCAGAAGCACAGCTTCCTCTCGCAGAAGCTCCAGCTTATCTCCGCCGCGGCGGATCACAGCACTTCCTTCCGCAAGGTACAGAAGAGTTACGTCGCCCAGCATGTCGGGGGTGATCCTCTGTTTTCCCTGTGGTCCGGGAAAAACGGCTCTCATTTCTCCCGTGACGCTTCCTTTACGGAGCATCAGATTGAAATCCGTGCATTTCCCCCGGGACAAAGTAAGGTCCGCGCCGTCAAAACGGTGGACCTCATAGGGCCTCAGCAGGACTTCCTTTCCGCCGTTGTGGGAAAGCGCCATCTCTCCCCGGATCGGCGCGATCAGGCGCTCGTAATCAGGAAGGGCGGTAAATTCGGAAGACTCCAGCTCCACTGTCGCGGAACTGATCCTCCAAAGGAAGTTCCGGTCAGAATACAAAGCTCCTTCCGGTCCGATGGCAAGCTGCACCGTTTTTCCTCCGGACCAGGTACTGACGGTATAATCCGCCGGCTTTAAATGCCTCATTCGTCCTCCCTGTCCCCTCAGGCTTTCACCATTTTCAGCATCTTCTCGAAGCAGGCATCCGCCGCGGGGACCGCGCGCTCCAGGACCTTCCTGCCCCTTTCTTCCGCATCAGCCGTGAACTCTTTGTCTTTCAGGGATCCGGTATTGATCAGCACGTTGAGCCAGGCCCCCTGGATCCCGGCTTTCAGGGAAAGGGCCGCCACGCCAAGGTCGCTGGCACAATTCGTGTTGAAGCCCTCCGACAGGGTCTCCATCAGCTCCGCCGCTTCTCCCATCAGCTCCATCATTTCCAGCGGCGTCCTGGTGCAGGCTTTCAAGCCTTCCTGGATCGCCTGGCTCCGGGCCGCCTTTTCTTCCTCCGTCGCCTTCGGAAGCGCGTAGGCGTCGCTTACCATGAGGAAAGCGTCCGTATCGCGGTCCATGACGTCCGCCAGCTTTTCACGGAGCAGACCGCATTTTGCCTCGACTTCCTTCGCCTGCTCCTCGAACTCAGCGTATTTCTTTCTGTTCTGTGTCATCCCGCCGACCATAGCTGTCAGGGCAGCTCCGAGGGAGCCGTACAGCGCCGCGCAGGAACCGCCGCCGGGAGCGGGTTCGCAGGAGGCGACCCGCTCCGTGAAGGCCAGAACGTTCAGTTCTGATAATTTCATGGTTTTACTCCCCAAGCATATCGATCAGATGATATTCCATCACCTGGTTCTTGTAGTCGAAATTCTCCAGCTTCAGGTAGAATTCCGCGCAGTCCAGAAGTGCCTTGGCCGGCGCAAGTCCCACCAGCTCGCTTCCGACGATATGTGTTCCGTAGCGCTCCGCCAGTGCGCGGATCATCTCGTAGACCACCGGAAGGGAAGTGACTTCATAGTTCACCATGTTCATGGAGACCTGGGCGATGCCTCTGTCCTCGAGCATGAAGCCCATGGCCTTGCCGGCCTTGAAGCCGCCGGAGGAAGCGCGGATCACCTTTGCGATCTTCTTCGCGATCTGTACGTCGGAAGTCGCCAGGTTCACGTTGAAAGCGACCAGCGGCGGACGCGCGCCGATGGCGGTGATGCCTGCGGTGGGGTGGATCTTCCGCTCGCCGAAATCCGGCGCCCACTCGGGCTGGAGCAGCTTCTCGGGCATGCCTTCGAACTGACCCTTTCTGCAGGTCGCCAGGTTCCTGCGCTCCGGCACCGTTGCGGAATCCTCGTACAGGAAGGACGGGATCTTCAGTTCCTCCCACATTCTCTTTCCGAGGCGCTTTGACATCTCAACGCACTCCTCCACGGTC
>JAFSYO010000138.1 GCA_017449925.1 Stomatobaculum sp. | reverse complement strand
CTCCGGGACCCGGGCGTCGACTATGTGAGGAACGACGCGCGCTAAGCTTTGCCCGCGCGGGCGTATTATGAAGCTACTGAAACCGTAAGGATGTTCGTTTCCGTGCGGCGGAGGGAATGTCAAACAACGGACTATGATAGTAGAAGGACGGGGAATTGATTTCTGGACACGGGTTCGACTCCCGTCATCTCCAGCAGCACGCCCGGGGCATAAGGCTCCGGGCGTGGCTTGAATCGCACGGGTCATTTTCAGACAGAGAGGCGGAGTTAAGATGAATACTGTGGAAGAAGCTCTGAAAAAACATTATGAGTGGAAAGGTAAGATCGAAGTAAAAGCGACCGTTTCCGTGAACAGTTCCGAAGATCTTTCCATTGCTTATACGCCGGGGGTGGCGGAACCCTGCCTTGAGATCCAGAAGGACATCACGAAATCATATGAACTGACCAGGCGGTGGAACATGTGCGCAGTGATCACGGACGGCACAGCCATTCTGGGTCTTGGGGACATCGGCCCCGAGGCGGGCATGCCGGTCATGGAAGGAAAGTGCGTCCTGTTCAAGAGCTTCGGCGATGTCGACGCCTTTCCGCTTTGCGTGAAATCAAAGGATGTGGATGAGATCGTCAATACCATCTGGCTCCTTTCCGGCTCCTTCGGAGGCGTGAACCTGGAGGATATCGCTGCGCCCCGCTGCTTTGAGATCGAACGGAAGCTGAAGGAGAAATGCGACATCCCGATCTTCCACGACGACCAGCACGGCACGGCCATTGTTGTTCTTTCAGGCTTGATCAATGCCCTGAAGGTCGTCGGGAAAACAAAGGAAGAAGTGAAGGTCGTTGTCAACGGCGCCGGCTCCGCAGGCATCGCGGTGTCCCGCCTTCTTCTCGCTTACGGATTCCGGAATCTGATCCTGTGTGACAAGGACGGCATCATGTCCTCCGCCTATGAAGGCTTGAACTGGGCGCAGAAGGAGATGCTGAAGACAACCAATCTGGAAGACAAGAAAGGCAAGCTCGCGGACGCTCTTGTGGGGGCGGACATCTTCCTCGGTTTCTCCCGCCCGGGAATGGTGACAAAGGAGATGGTGCAAAGCATGAACCGCGATGCCATAATATTTGCCTGCGCGAATCCCACACCGGAGATCTTCCCGGAAGATGCGAAGGCAGGAGGCGCGAAGGTGATCTCCACCGGAAGAAGCGATTATCCCAACCAGATCAACAATGTCCTGGTATTTCCGGGCGTGTTCCGGGGCGCCTTTGATGTCCGGGCGAAGGATATTAACGAGGAGATGAAGATGGCCGCTGCCATGGCCATCGCAGGCATCATTCCGGAAGATGAACTTAATGAGAACAATATTATTCCGAAGGCTTTTGATCCGAGGGTGAGAGACGCTGTGGCGGCGGCTGTCGCCGATGCTGCAGTAAGGTCGGGAGTCGCACGAAAAAGTTTGTGAAACAGCTCCCTTTTCTTTTGACAGTGGTGTATAATAATTTCGAAAGGAAGAGGTAAGAGAACTATGAGCAAACACACGATTCTTTTCGCATGCGGTCACATCGCTGATGCAGAAGTAGAAGGAAGCGAGTACCAGAAGAAACAGAAACTGATCTATCTAAAGATCTGCGGGCGCTGTCCTGACTGTGAAAAAAAGCACAGGAAAGACCGCGGAACAGCAGAAGAAGACAGCTGACAAGTAAGGCGTCATGATGAAAGGCAGAGCGCTTGCGCTCTGCCTTTGTTCGTGAGGAGGGCATTACGGGCTTGACTCTGACGGCTGAATCAGTTAGTTTATAGACGTACATTTATACCGTTTCAGGAGGAACGAAACATGTTTGAAAAAATGAAGCAGATGATCGCGGATCAGCTGAATGCTGATGCTGATTCCATTACCGAGGAAACATCTTTTAAGGACGATCTTGGGGCGGATTCTCTGGACCTGTTTGAACTGGTCATGGGAATGGAGGACGAATTCGGCATTGAGATCCCCACAGAGGATCTGGAAAAGATGCTGACTGTCGGTGATGTTCTGAAGTATCTCCAGTCCAAGGGGATAGACGAAGAGTAATACGCCGCGGCATCTTGTCAAACAGTTAATAAATAAAGAGAAGGTAGACCTATGAGTGAAGCAGTAAATGTTACTGAAACATCGGAAAGAAGGGAACGGAACTTTATCGAAAACGAGATCGATAAGGATCTGGCGGAAGGTAAGTACAGCCATGTCCAGACTCGCTTCCCGCCGGAGCCGAACGGATATCTGCACATCGGCCACGCCAAGTCGATCCTGCTGAATTTCGGGCTTGCGGAGGAGTACGGCGGAAAGTTCAATCTTCGCTATGACGACACCAACCCGACGAAAGAAAAGTGGGAGTTCGTGGAATCCATCCGGGCAGATGTGGAGTGGCTGGGAGCTGACTTCGAGGACCGTGTTTTCTTTGCCTCCGACTATTTCGACACCATGTATGAATGCGCGCTGAAACTGATCCGGAACGGCAAAGCCTTCGTCTGTGACCTGACTGCGGAACAGATCCGCGAATACAGGGGCGATTTCAATACGCCGGGAAAGGAAAGTCCCTACCGTAACAGGTCCGTCGAAGAAAACCTGAAGCTCTTTACGGAGATGAAGGAAGGTAAATACGAAGACGGGAGCCGCGTGCTCCGTGCGAAGATCGACATGGCGTCCCCGAATATCAACATGCGGGATCCCGTCATCTACCGCATTGCCCATATGCCGCACCAGAATACAGGCGACAAGTGGTGCATCTATCCCATGTACGACTTTGCCCATCCCATTGAGGACGCGGTGGAGCATATCACGCATTCCATCTGCACGCTGGAATTTGAAGATCACCGTCCGCTTTATGACTGGGTCGTCCGGGAGTGCGGTTTTGAGGAGCCGCCGAGACAGATCGAGTTCGCGAAGCTGTATCTCACCAATGTGGTGACCGGCAAGAGATACATCAAGAAACTGGTGGAGAGCGGAATCGTGGACGGCTGGGATGATCCGCGACTGGTCTCCATCGCAGCGCTGCGGCGCCGCGGGTACACGCCTGAATCCATCAGGATGTTCGTGGATCTGGTCGGCGTCTCCAAGGCGAATTCCTCAGTGGACTATTCCATGCTGGAGTACTGCATCCGGGAGGACCTGAAGCTGAAGCGTTCCCGCATGATGGCAGTGCTGCATCCGCTGAAGCTGATCATCGACAATTATCCGGAGGGACAGACCGAGCTTCTTCCGATGCCGAACAACCTGGAAAACCCGGAGCTGGGAGAGAGGATGATCCCCTTCGGCAGGGAACTCTGGATCGAGGAAGAAGATTTTATGGAGGTCCCGCCGAAGAAGTATTTCCGCCTGTTCCCCGGGAACGAAGTGCGCCTTATGGGAGCATATTTCGTGAAATGTGTTGGCGTGGACAAGGACGCGGAGGGAAAGATCACCGCCATTCACTGCACCTATGATCCCGAGACAAAGAACGGCAGCGGGTTCACCGGCCGCAAGGTCAAAGGGACCATTCACTGGGTCAATGTTTCTACAGCGGTGTCTGCAGAGTGCCGTCTTTACGAGAACATCGTGGATGAGGAGAAGGGCGTCTATGATCCGGAGACCGGAGAACTGAACCTTAATCCGAATTCCCTGACCGTCGTGAAGGACGCGAAGCTGGAACCGAACTTTGACGGTGCAAAAGCCTGCGACAGCTACCAGTTTGTCCGTAACGGCTTTTTCTGCATCGATGCGAAGGATTCTTCTCCGGATCATCTGGTGTTCAACCGTATCGTTTCGCTGAAGAGTTCCTTTAAACTTCCGAAGGCCTGAGGCCGGAAGGTTTTCCATGACTGATGTTTTAAATGAAATGAAACACTGCGTCCTTTGTCCCAGACACTGCGGCGCTGACAGAACAAAGAAGAAGGGCGCCTGCGGAAGCGGCGCCCTTCTTCGCGTGGCAAGGGCGGCGCTCCATTACGGCGAGGAGCCGTGCATCAGCGGTACATCGGGATCCGGTACTGTGTTTTTCAGCGGATGTTCGCTGAGATGTGTCTTCTGCCAGAATCGGGAGATCAGCAGGGGGAACGTGGGAGAGGAGATCACGATACAGAGACTTGCAGACATTTTCCGGGAACTGGAGGAGCAGGGGGCCGCGAACATCAATCTGGTGACCCCGGACCACTGGAGCCTGCAGATCCGGCAGGCGCTGGAGCGATACAGACCGAAGATCCCGGTACTGTTCAACTGCAGCGGCTATGAAACCGTGGAGATGTTGAAAAGCCTGGAGGGGCTGGTGGATGTCTGGCTGCCGGATCTGAAATATTCGGACCCGCAGCTTGCGGAAAGGCTTTCCGGAGCGCCGGATTATCCTGAAGTCGCTTTTCGGGCGGTGAAAGAAATGTTCCGTCAGTCGGGCAGCCCGGCTCTGGACGGGAACGGCATGATCCGGAAGGGAGTGATGGTCCGTCATCTGGTGCTTCCGCTTCACCTGAAGAACACCTTCGGCGTTCTGGACAGGATCCTGGAAGAATTCGGAGCGGATACCTGGGTGAGTCTTCTGTTTCAATATACCCCCATGGGAGATATCCGGAGCTTCCCCGAACTGTCGAGGCCGCTGACGAAGCGGGAGAGGGACAGAGCAGAGCAGTACTTCATGGGGCTTGGCTTCCGGAATGGTTACCTCCAGGAGGCGGAGAGTACCGGGATCCTTATGATCCCGGCCTTTGACGGGACCGGGGTGGTCAGTGATTCAATGCAGTAAAAGAAAAGGCAGGAGCCGTTTCCGGCTCCTGCCTTAATTATCCTTTTAAACAGGTTCAGGCTTCTTCCTCGATGATCGTGCTTTTTGCCTTTTCTGCAGCTTCTTCCGCTGCTTCAAAAACTTCCGCAGCCTTTTCCGCGGCGCCTTCCTGTACCTCAGCTGCGGCTGTTTCCACAGCTTCCTTTGCTTCTTCCACTGCGTCCGCAAGCTTTTCCTCGGCCTCTTCAAGAGCTTCGGAAGCCTTTTCTGCTTCTTCAAATGCTTCCGCCGCCGCAGCGCATGCCGCGTCAGCAGCAGAATCGACAGTATCCTCTGCCTTATCGGCAGCCTCAGCCGCTGCTTCTTCCGCACTTTCGGGTGCTTTTTTCAGCTTTTCCGTTACGTCCTGAACTGCCGCGCGGAAACGGCCGACGGTGCTCTTAGCGGTATCCTCCGCCGTGGCGGAGCCTTCACGCATGTTCTCAGCGATAATCTGCCCAACGTCCTTCAGCATTTCCTTCGCGGAGCTCGCCATGCCCTTGGCTGCTTCCAGAGTGTCCCTGGCAGCCTCGGTGAATTCTTCCTTCTTGGCATTCAGGTTGGTGTAGCTGCGTTCCGGTGCGGATTCCTCGACAGATTCCGCCTCCTCACCGACGGGTTCCTCAGCTCCGGCTTCTTCCTCATCCTCAAAGTCATGGAATTCTTCGTCCAGATCCTTGTGGAACTCCTGGTACTGCTTGAAGTAGGAGGCCGCGGCTGCTGCGCCGCCCGCAACTGCAATAAGAGTGACAAGCTTGCTTAATGTGCCCATGGTGAATACTCCTTTCCAGTGATTCATTTGTATACTATTCTAATACCTGTCTGTTAAAAAGAAAAGTACAAACCATGGAGATTGTGTGAACAGCTTTAAAACTTACTTTGCGGCCATCTTGGAGATCAGGTCTTTATTTCTGCCGGCGCGGAGGACATAGCTGCTCAGGCCGTGGCCGATCATGGCCGGAAGAGTGGCGGAGATCTCCATCAGCTTCACGATGTCGATGCCGGTCTCAATGCCGTCTTCCTCTAACATATGAAGGACGTCTTCCGTGGAGATGTTGCCTGCTGCGTCCGGGACGAAGGGGCATCCGCCCAGACCGCCGAAGGAGCTGTCAAACTGGGTCATGCCGGCGTCCATCGCAGCGACGATGTTCGCGATGGCGAGGCCGCGGGTGTTGTGGAAATGCAGCCACCAGGTGCACTCTGGATATTTCTCACGCACATGGGAGCAGAGCTCGTTCACCTGGTAGGGAACGCCCATGCCGGAGGTGTCGGAGAGGGAGATCTCGCTGATGCCCACCTTCAGATAAGCTTCGATGATGGAGTCCACGTCGGAGACAGGGGTGCGGCCCTCCCAGGGGGAGCCAAAAGGCATTGAGATGGAGCCGGAAATAGCGATGCCGGCAGCCTCAGCTGCTTCACAGGTCTCCTTGAAGCTGGCGACGCTCTCTTCCGGCGTGCGGTTCAGATTCTTTAAGTTGTGCATGCGGCTGGCGGAGACATTCAGTTTCACCTTTTTGCAGCCGCAGGCGGCGGCTCTGTCCACGCCGCGTTTGTTTGGGATCAGGGCGCGGAATTCCACGCCGGGAATCTCCCCGATAGCCTTGAAAACTTCATCCGTGTTAGTCATCTGCGGAACCTTGACAGGGTGCATGAAGGATCCAACCTCAATGACCTTGAATCCGGCGTCCACAAGATCACGAACGATTTTGACCTTCTGGTCGGTGGTGAGTATAGCAGCCTCATTCTGCAGGCCGTCGCGGATTCCGACTTCACAGATTGTGACAGATGAAGGACGATTCATGTTTAATACCTCCTTGATGTATTTGATGGATACTTTTCTGATACAATAAGTATAGCCGCCGGAGCAGTATGATATCCAATAGAAAATATTAATTAAAATTATCACTATTATTCATGAATTGGCGAAAAGAATACTCAAAACAGAACTATATTTAAAATTATGAAAAATTTTGATTATACATGAATATTATCAATCGTTCCATGAATAAGTGCAATTGGACGATTGTGCAGATTTTTTATATGATAAATATACGCAATACATCAATTGCGCAGATTGAACTATTTGAACAGAGAAATTTTCTATTTGTATGTATATTTTTTATATGTTACGATAATTTAGTAGGCATGGCTGGAAGACGATCAATGAAACCGATGGATACAGGAACTTTAAAACTTGCTGCGTAGTTCCTGATCACATAGTAACTCAACAACATATTAAGGAGGAAGCTGCGATTATGAATGTCAACATCGACACAAAGTTTATCACCCTGATCGGGGATCCGCTTCGCCAGTCTTTTGCGGCAAGGATGCAGAACGCCGGTTACGAGGCAGCCGGGCTCAACATGCTGTACTTCTATACGGAAGCAGACAATGAGCACCTGGGCGACATCGTAAAAGGCCTTCGCTACATGAATTTTGCCGGATTTGCCGTGACGAAGCCCAACAAGATCAAGGTCCTTGAGTACCTTGACGAACTGGATCCTCTGTGCGAGAAGATGGGCTCCAGCAACACCGTGGTGAAGACCGCCGAGGGCAAACTTGTGGGATACAACACAGACGGTATCGGCTTCTATAAATCCATCACGGAAGAGGGCGGCATCAAGGCTGACCAGTGCGTGTTCTTCTGCTTCGGCGCAGGCGGCGCGGGCCGTGCGATGTGTTCTGTTCTTGCTTATTACGGCGCCCGGAAGATCTACATCACCGACTATTTCCCGGAGGCTGCAAAGTCCCTGGTCGATGACATCAACAAGAACTTTGCTCCTGTGGCGGAGTTTGTTGACAAGGGAGATCTTTCCAAGATCGCTGCCTGCGATGTGGTGCTGAATGCCAGCGGCATCGGCATGGGTTCCCATATCGGAGAGAGCCCGATGCCGAAGGAGTGCATGAAGGCCAGCCAGCTGTATTTCGACGCATGCTACAACCCCGCAAAGACCCAGTTCCTTCTGGATGCGGAAGAGAAGGGCGCAAAGATCCTGAACGGCCTTGGGATGTCCCTGTATCAGGGCGCTGCCCAGATCGAGCTCTGGACCGGCAAAGCTGCTCCGGTGGAAGCGATGCGTCAGGAGCTCCTGGATATCATTTCCGGCAAGTAATACCAGGTATCTGTAACCCGTAGATCTGTCCTTGAGGAGGTTGTTTTATGATCAAGTGGCTGGATGAGCATTTTGAAGAGACCTTTCTGGTCATCTGTCTGGTCCTCATCGCCTGCATCAGTATGATCCAGGTTATCGTCCGTAAAGTTCCGTTCCTGTCTTCCCTGCAGTGGGCGGAAGAGTTTGACCGTTTCATGTGGATCTGGTCTGTTTTCATTTCTCTGCCGTACACCATCCGGATGGGCAACATGCTCCGCGTGAACGTCCTTCTGGATCTCATGCCTCACTATGTAAGAAAGACCATCAGCCTGATCGTCGACGTCATCGTCATGCTCTCCATGGCGCTGCTTTGCTATCACTCCTACGGCGTCATCTTCGGAGCGAAGGGCATCCTGTCTTCCGGAGAACTTTCACCCGCCATGAGATGGCCCATGTGGATCGTCTACATCTTCATGCTGATCGGCTTCGGCCTCGGAACGCTCCGCGGCATCCAGATGATCATTATCCACGCGAAACACTTCAATGAGAAAGAGCTTACCGCGATCGAGCAGACCATGAAGGATGCCGAAGAGGAAGCGAAGGCTGCGAAAGGAGGAGAAGCATAATGGCTGCGATGATGGTTTTTGTGGTCTTCCTGGTCGGCATTGCTTTATCCATCCCGATCGGCGTGTCCATGGTCCTCGGTTCTGTTGCTCCGATCATGCTGCTGGGTAAGGGCGGCACCATTGTCCAGGTGCTGAACAACACCTTCTCCGGCGCGAACTCCACCCCGATCCTGGCGGTCCCGCTGTTCATTCTCGGCGGCGTCATCATGGCAGAGGGCGGCATCTCCAAGAAACTGTTCAACTTCTTCGCGTATTTCGTCGGAAGATTCCCGG
>JAFSYO010000137.1 GCA_017449925.1 Stomatobaculum sp. | reverse complement strand
GATGATGAAGTATACCTGTGGAAGGATCTAACCGAATAATAAGCGAAACTCCTGCATATTGTCATACAGTGAAGCCCCGTGATCTGTACGGGGCTTTGTCGTTAACAGTCTTTCTTTGTACATATACTGATAAAATAATTAATTTACTAAATTTGTGTATATCAGAAAAGAGCTCCAGATTGCAGAATCCGGAGCTTTTACATGAAAAAGCCACTGTCATTTATAAAACCCACTGGCGCAAGAAAACACCACGCTTACACTTATCAGGTGCCGGCACATATAAAAAATTCATTGTCATATGGAAAAGCCGCTGTCACTTATCAAGCTTTCTCTCATAAACAGCCGCTTCCAGGGGCGCCAGCACACCTTCTACGCCGCCGTTTCCGCTTTTTCCTGCGGAGGAAATCACCAGCTCCGCTCCCTCCAGGACAGAGGCATCAAATTCAGCTTTCTCCCTGGAGAAATTCGTCAGGACGATCGCCTCAGCAGACTTGCCCCTGCGGACAAAGGCATAGATCTGCTCGTTCTCATTTAAAATCTCCTCGTAACTTCCCTCAGTCAGCTCAGCGTGGCTGTTCCTCAAAGCAGCCATTGTGCGGTACCAGGAGAGGACCGAATCCGGATCTTTTTCCTCCGAATCCGCGTTGCAGGTTCTGTAATTATCGTTTACCGGAAGCCAGGGCTCTCCTGTTGTAAAACCGGCGTTTTCCTCCGCGGTCCACTGCATGGGGGTTCTGGCACTGTCCCTGCTGAAATGACGGACTGCCTCCAGAGCCTCTTCCTCGGTTCTGCCCTCGTGTATGAGGAAGTGGTAGTGCCTTCTTGTGGAAATATCGTTATAGTCGTCGATATTGTCCCAGGTCACATTGCGGAAGCCCAGCTCCTGTCCCTGATAAACAAAAGGGGTCCCGCGCAGGGTGAACATGAGGGTTCCGATCACTTTTGCTGCCATACTTTCTTCGGATCCGTTTTCACTGTCGGAAACCCACGGAAAGTAGTGGTCAATGCACCGGGGCTGAGCGTGGTTTTCAAAGAAAATCGGATACCAGCCGTTTTCAGCGGTGTTCCGCTGGCTGTCACCCAGAATCCTCTTCAGGTCCGCAAGAGACCAGTTTCTGCGGCTGGACCAGTCGATCTCATTGTTGAGGTCGATCAGCATATGGGAGAATTCGAAGACCATATCAAAAACACCCTCGTCACCGACCCATTGGGAAAGCTCTGACGCCCGGACACCGTTTGCTTCACCCACGGTGAAAATATCTCTTCCACGCTGAACCCGATCTTTGAATTCATGAAGGAAATCCAGGATGCCCTCTGTATTGGCTGTCATTTTGTGGATCGCTGCCCTTCCGTCGCGGCCATCGGGTTCTCCGTCTGTCAACGCGGGTTTTTTGATATAAGTGACCGCGTCCATCCTGAAGCCTCCGACTCCCTTGTCCAGCCAGAAGTTTGCCACGTTGTAAAGATCCTCCCGCACCTCGGGGTTCTCCCAGTTGAGGTCCGGCTGCTCGCTGAGGAATGTGTGAAGATAATACTGACCGCGTGTCTCTGACCAGGTCCAGGCGGAACCGCCGAAAATGTTCCGCCAGTTTGTCGGCTCGCTCCCGTCGGGCCTGGCGTCGCGCCAGATATACCAGTCGCTCTTTGGATTGTCTTTCCCGGACGCGGATTCCAGAAACCAGCTGTTTTGGTCGGAGGTGTGGTTGAAGACGAGATCCATGACAAAGCGGATGCCCCTCTTTCCTGCCTCGGCAATCAGATGATCCATGTCCTCCATGGTCCCGAAGGTTTCATCGATCTCATAATAGTCGGCACTGTCATAGCCGTTGTCCGCCTGGGGGGACTTGTAACAGGGAGTAAGCCAGATGGCTCCGATTCCCAACTCCTTCAAATAGTCAAGCTTTTCAGTGATTCCGTTCAGATCTCCGATGCCGTCTCCGTCAGAATCGTTGAAGCTTCTGATATAGATCTCGCAGACATTCGTTTTCTGCCACCATTTCATTCCCTCGGACATTTGCCCCTCGCTTTCTTTCCTACCCGGCTGACCGCCTGCTTCATCCTGCAGACCGCTGCTTCCGCCTCCGGGTACTCCGGACTGAGAACTGCTACGGCAGCTCCCTTCCTCTTTTCTCATTTTCCGATCCATTCCACTTTCTCTCATGTTGTCTGTTTCCTTTATTCATTCGATCTCTGCCAGAACTCCGAAATGGTCGGAAAGCACCGGCCCGCTGATCCCGTTCAGGACCACCTTTGACTGAAGCACCCTGTGCCTTTTTGCGGTCCAGATATAATCCAGGCGCATGCCCGTATGTTCACCGTCCCTCCATCCGTCGATGTTTCCCGGAACGGTGATGCCGCTGTCTTTTATTTCGGCATCCTCATAACTGTCCTGCCACCCGAGGTCCAGGACCATGTCCCTTCCCTCTCCGCGGATCGCTGCGGGACTGTTGAAATCTCCCATAAGGAAACTGTCAGAACCGTCCTGCGGACGAAGTTTCCTTTCGCGGAGCGCCTCCTGCAGCCGTTCCATCTGCCCCCGGAAGTTTTCCTCCGGATCATTCCACCATCCCATGTGGACGCTCAAAAAGGCAGGCCCGTCAGCGGTGCAGGCCGCCAGCGCCTTCCGGGTCTTCCAGTTGGAGAAGTCCCGGACGCCGGAAATATAGAAACTGTCCGCGCCTGTAACAGGGCGGCGGCTGAAGATGGCCAGACCCTCATTGTATTTTCCGTACCCGAGCTTCGCTCCGGTCCAGGTCCACCAGTACTCCTGATGCAAGCGCTGGAGTTCCTCCGCCAGGACCAACGCACAGTTATCCTCCCGGACGCGGGAATCCGGTCCGGCCGGCACCCAGTGCATGGGGAGAGGGCCGGAGACCACCGGCCTGTCCTCCTCTTCACTGCATTCCTGGATCGCCGCGGCATCGATCTCTTCTTCCTTCATAAATGCCGCCAGCGCCTTCATCTTCTGATGATAAAGTTCCGGTTCAAAGTCACTTCCGTGGCTG
Source organism: Stomatobaculum sp. (assembly GCA_017449925.1). The sequence continues at coordinate 463 of JAFSYO010000137.1, read as the reverse complement.
TGAATATTGATAGTAAGCAGTCTCATAGTTCTTTCCTCTGCGTATTGAGCAAAATCTGCCCGGTGAGAAAGCTCCCCGTTCATATTTCACTCATTTTTTCCGGGGTGCTGAATCGTTACAGGATATCGTTGATATCCGATTTCAGCACGTCCGCCTTGGGTCCGTAGATTGCCTGAATGCCGTTGTCTTTCTTCACAAGGCCCATGGCGCCCTCTGCCTTCCACGCCGGAAGTTCAGCCACCTTGGAGAGATCCTTCACTGTCACGCGGAGTCTGGTCATGCAGGCGTCCACAAATTCAATGTTCTCCCGTCCGCCGAGGAGGGCGATGATACGCTCGGGCTGGCTGTTCCCGCCCGCTGCGTTTCCTGCCGCGCCGGCAGCGGGGCCTGCCTCTTCCTTGCCTTCGTCATCCATGTAGTTTCCCAGACGGCCCGGCGTAGCGTAGCCGAACTTTCCGATCAT
>JAFSYO010000017.1 GCA_017449925.1 Stomatobaculum sp. | reverse complement strand
CTTGGCCGCCCTGAGTCCGTGTGTAAGTTCTGTCCGGTGAGCAAGCTCCCCGTCCAGTCCTTACACCCGTCTTCCGGGTGCTGGACTTTTCGGAAATTTCAGGGTTGTCTGTACTGTCTGATCTTCGATTTTCAAGGTTCTGTCTGCCTTTCGCGGCTTCCGCCGCAAGGCATTTTTTTACGCCTCTCTCGAGGCGACCCGTGTATATTATCATCCAGCCCGCGTTCTGTCAACACCAAAAATGACTTTTTTTTAAATCTCTTTTTCTTCTTTCGTATCATATGGCAAAGCAGGTGTTATATACTGAATGTGGCGTCCAAAATCATTTCCGCGCAGTGCGGTTTTTATAAGGAAAGGAAGGCCCCTATGAAAACAAAAACGACCCGTCTGTTCTGTCATCCCGGATATGAGGATCATATCGCCATGATGCTGGATACGGACAGCGGAGGGAAAGTCTCTACGGCGGAGATCCAGGCCATGATCAAGGCCTATACCCTCGCTGAGGGCATGAAGATGTATGATATCAACATTCCGGGCACAGAGAAGGGCGAAGAGCTTATGCTCCGCGTCATCACACCGGTGGAACAACCGGAGAACCTGCCGATCGTAATGGATATTCATGGAGGCAACTTTACCGCCGGAAATGTGGATATCGATAATTACCGGTGCATCGCCCTGGCATCGATGACGCCGTGCATCGCGGTCTCCGTAGAATACCGGCTGGCATCCCGGGATCTTCCCTTCCCAGCCCAGCTGATGGACTGCCTTCAGGCCTATCGCTGGCTTACTAAGAACAGCGAAAGCATTGGCGGCGACCCTTCCCGAGTCGCGCTTCACGGCACCAGTGCCGGAGGCAATCTTGCGGCCGCTCTTGCGCTGTGGCTGAGGGATCACGGCGAGCAGGCACCGGCACTCACCGTGCTGAACTGCCCTGTGCTGACTGACCGCATCACCCCCTCAAAGCTTCAGTTCGGGAGCCTCAGCGGAATCGACAAGTACTGCGACTCTGTCGAGGCCGTCTACATGAATGTACAGGGACAGTACCAGTCATATTACGCAATGCCGCTTTACTGCGGGAATCTTCAGGGCCTTGGCCCCCACATGATCATTACCGCGGAGTATGATCCGCTGCGGGATGAGGGCCTGGAATACGCCCGGAACCTGATGTACCATTCTGTACCCTGCGAGATTCTTTCGGCGCCCCGGGTCACTCACGGATTCTGCGTGATCGACCATCCTCTCACGCGATATGTCCACCGCAGTATTGCGGCGTCCCTGCGGAGAGAGTTCGGGATGCCTATTACGGAATACTAAGCCTTGCTGACCAGGGATCTGGGGTATACGACCAAATATAAAAAGCACTCTCGAATGCAGAGAGTGCTTTTTACTATTATCTCAATCTCACTTCTTCAGCTTACTTCCTTTTCCGTCCCTGTGGGCGAGTTTCAGGCGGTTCAGGGCCACGGTCCGGCCGCGGAATTCTGCGGTGGTCTCTTCGGGCACGAGATGGATCTCCACCACGAAATCGGAGGGACCGAGTTTCATTGCCCGCACGCCTCTGGAGTTCTTCTTCATCTCGGGGATCTCGGAGAGCGGGAATCGCAGCACGAAGTCGTTGTCCGTCATGAGGACCACTTCCGTCGCCTCATCGCCTCCCGGCAGCAGTTTCACTGCCACCAGTTTGTCGCCGTCGGCCAGCTTCGTGGAGACGACGGTCTTGTTGTTAGTCTCGAATTCGGAGGCGGGGGCCTGCTTTACGAAGGCTTGGGCGGATACGAACAGAAGCTTCCTGTCCGCGATCTGCGCGGGGCAGGTGATGAAGAGGATCTCTTCCCGTTTTCCGTCGAAGTTGCTGATGTTGTCGATGGGCGTCCCTTTGTCCTTCAGCTTGCCTGCTGGTACATCGCCCGCTTTTACCTGGTGCATGGAGCCCTGATCGGTGAAGAGCATGATCCTGGAGGTGTTCATCACCGGCACAATGTACCGGTACTCCTGGCCCAGGGTCTCCTTCGCCTTGTCGTAGGTCCCGCGGTCGATGGTCTTGCAGTACCCGAAGCGGTCCATCAGGAAGACGATCTCTTCTTCCTGCACCGGCGCTTCCACGTAGACGGCTTCGGCGCCGTCCTCCAGCAGAGTCCTTCGCGGCATTGCGTATTCCTTCTTAATAGTTTCCAGGTCCTTTAAGAAGAGTTTGTCCAGGTTCGCTCTGCTGCTAAGGTACTTCTTATAGGTCTCGATGTTCTTCAGGGTGGTCTGATGCTCCTTCAGGAGGGCATCGATCTCCAGGCCGATCAGGCGGTACAGGCGCATCTCCAGGATGGCCTGGGCCTGGCGCTCGGTGAAGTGCAGCTTCATGGCGTCCCTGAGGTACTTCGGATCGCGGAACTTGATCTTGGTAATGTCGCCCCGGATCAGGCAGTCCTTTGCGTCCTGCATGGACTTCGCGCCGCGCAGCACCGCGATGATCACATCGATGCAGTCACAGGCCTCGATCAGGCCTTCCTGCACCTCGCTCTTCTCCTGTTCCTTCTGCAGAAGGACTGTGTACTTCCTGGTGGCGTTCTCGTACTGGAACTCCAGGTAGTGATGCAGGATGCCCTTCAGGTCCAGCGTCTCCGGCCTGCCGTTGGCGATGGCCAGCATGTTGACGCCGAAGCTGTCCTCCAGCCTAGTCTTCTTATAAAGAATGTTCTTCACCTTCTCCACCTCTGCGTCGCGCCTCAGCTCCAGGACGATGCGCATGCCTTCTTTGGAGGACTGGTTGGAGATGTCGGTGATCTCCGGCAGTTTCTTCGATTCCACCAGCGCGGCCACATCATTTAAGAAGCGGTCGATGCCGGCGCCCACCATGGTGTACGGGATTTCTGTGATCACCAGCTTGTCCCGGTCTGTCCGCTTCTTGCCCAGCTCCACCTCCACGCGGCCCCGGACCTTCAGCTTACCCACGCCGGTCTTGTAGATCAGCGGCAGATCGCTTTTGTTCGCGATGATTCCGCCGGTGGGGAAATCCGGCCCCGGCATGTACTGCAGCAGCTCGTCGATGGAAATGTCCCTGTTATTAATGTAGGCGGAGCACATGTCGCAGACCTCCCCCAGGTTGTGGGGCGGAATGGACGTGGACATGCCGACAGCGATGCCCTCGGCCCCGTTGATCAGAAGGTTCGGGACACGGACAGGCAGGACCTCCGGTTCCCGCTCAGTCTCGTCGTAGTTGGGGACGAACCGCACCGTCT
>JAFSYO010000136.1 GCA_017449925.1 Stomatobaculum sp. | reverse complement strand
TCCCGCGAAATCATCGAAGAAGCCCTGAAGACCGCTGAGACAAAAAAACGCGAAGCTCTCCTCGAAGCTAAGGAAGAGTCCCTGAGGACTAAGAATGAGCTGGAGAGGGAAACCAAAGAAAGAAGAGCTGAGCTGCAGCACTATGAGAACCGGGTTCTCAGCAAAGAAGAGAACCTGGACAAAAAGCAGGCTGCTCTTGAGAAGAGAGAAGCCGCGCTGGTGACGAAAGAAGAAAAGATCAATGAGCGCACGCGTGAGGTGGACTCCCTTTATGACAAGGGGATCGCCGAACTGGAGCGGATCGCCGGTCTTTCTACGGAAGAAGCAAAGGAATTCCTGCTCCAGTCCGTGGAAGAGGATGTGAAGCACGATACAGCGCGGCTCATTAAAGAACTTGAGGCAGAGGCCAGAGAAGAAGCAGACAAGAAGGCGAGAGAGTACGTCGTTTCCGCGATCCAGCGCTGCGCAGCTGACAGTGTGGCGGAATCCACGGTCTCTGTGGTCCAGCTTCCCAACGACGAGATGAAGGGCAGGATCATCGGCCGAGAAGGCAGGAACATCCGGGCCCTGGAACAGCTTACCGGTGTGGAACTGATCGTGGACGATACTCCTGAAGCTGTGGTCCTTTCGGGATTTGATCCGGTGCGCCGTGAGGTGGCGAGGGTCGCCCTGGAGAAGCTGATCACTGACGGCCGGATCCATCCGGCCAGAATCGAAGAGATGGTGGTGAAGGCTCAGAAGGAAGTGGAGACCACCATGCGGGAGGAAGGCGAAGCCGCAGTTCTGGAAGCCGGCGTTCACGGTATCCATCCCGAGCTTGTCAAGCTTCTCGGGCGGATGAAGTACCGCACAAGCTACGGACAGAATGCGCTGAAGCATTCGATCGAAGTGTCGGAGCTTTCCGGACATCTTGCCGCAGAAGTCGGTGCCGATGTCCGCATGGCAAAACGTGCAGGTCTGCTTCATGATATCGGAAAGGCCATCGACCACGAGATAGAAGGATCTCATGTGCAGCTCGGAGCAGAGCTTTGCCGTAAATACAAGGAGTCCCCGATCGTTATCAATACCGTGGAATCTCATCACGGAGACACGGAACCGGACAGCCTGATCGCCTGTATCGTACAGGCGGCGGATACTATTTCCGCGGCTAGACCGGGGGCCCGAAGAGAGACCATTGAGACCTACACCAACCGTCTTGCACAGTTGGAGGAGATCACGAATTCCTTCGGCGGCGTGGAGAAGTCTTTTGCCATCCAGGCCGGACGCGAGGTGCGCATTATGGTGATCCCGGAAAAGGTCAGTGACGATGATATGGTGCTGCTCGCGCATAATGTCGCGAAGCGGATTGAGCAGGAAATGCAGTATCCGGGCCAGATCAAAGTAAATGTGATCCGCGAATCCAGAGTCCAGGATGTCGCGAAATAACCCCGGGATAGTGCAGTGCCGACGAAAAAAGGAAAGCCTTACGATGTACGTTTTACGTAAATCGTAAGGCTTTCTTTCTTGACGGATGATTTGACGTAAATGTAATATTATGATATTGAATTATGATGTTTGCAGCGGGCCCGGGTCCGCAAAATATAAAGGAGAAGATGGCATGAGAAAAACAGGATTCTGCAGAACGCTGGCTGGGGCCTTGCTGTTTCTTCTGTTGTCCGCCGGGGCAGTGGGGACAGCATTTGCCTATGACAAGGATGATAAACCGATCCAGAGAGTCAATATCAGTATCCGCGGATACATAGAAATCGAGACGGATCTCGGAGAGGAAGAGCTGGAGATCCACACCAGCGGAAACAAGTACAGTTTTGACCACTATGAAGTGCAGAACGATACATTCTACTGGACCAGTGAGGATGTTCCCGATATCAAGATCTATCTGGCAGCTGAAGAGGGATATTATTTCCGGATCACAAAGGCCAGCCAGATCACGCTGAACGGCGACGGAGTAAAGTATGTATCCGCAGCCAGAGAAGACAACGGCTATACTCTGGTGGTGGAAGTCAAGCTTCCTCCGTTGAACACACAGGTGAAGGATATCCCGGAAGTAAATATGAAGGACGGCGTCGTCACCTGGGAGCCGTCTGCAGGAGCGGGTTCCTACGAAGTAAAATTCATGCGGAACATGTCCACTTTAGGCGGTGTCCAGACAGTGACGGAGTGTACTTATGACGGATCGAAATACATGACGAGGGCGGCGAATTACCACTGTATGGTACGCCCGGTCAATGAAAAGAATCCGGAGATCAAGGGACACTGGACCGATTCCTCGATAGAGTATGTAAATGAATATCAGGCAAATATACGAAGAGAAGCCAATGCGGAAGAGCAGAGCGCCGGTACCTGGGAAAACAGAGAGGGACGCTGGCATTTCACTCTTCCTGACGGGAACAATGTCCCGGCCGGCTGGAGACAGATCAACGAAAAATGGTACAATTTCGACGATGATGGCTTCGCCCGCACCGGATGGTATCTGGATGGAGATAAATGGTATTATCTGGATGAGAACAACGGCGACATGTGGAAGAACAGTACGACTCCGGACGGATACTATGTCGGAATCGACGGCGTGATGGAAGGGAGCTCGACCGAATCCAATGCGCTGAAAAGGCCCGGTGTAGAGTTGTAAAAAGAGACCGGAACGACATATTTATGAACTGAATCAATAGAAAAGGGCGGCTGCAGAAATGCAGCGGCCTTTTTTTGTCTCCGGAACGAGGTTTTTTGGAGCATTCCGAATCCTTTTGTTGAAAAATGGAGGGTCTTGTTTTATCATAGGTAGAAACATTTACCACTCAGGTTTCAGGAGGCAGAGGATGAATGCAAGAATTGTTCTGATTCCCGGCGACGGCATTGGCCCGGAGATCGTAGGAGAGGCGAAAAAAGTACTGGAACATGTGGCGTCGAAGTTCGGCCACACCTTTACTTTCACGGAGATCGATATGGGCGGCTGTTCCATTGATAAGTACGGAGAACCGCTGACAGACGCAAACCTGGAGATCGCAAAGGAAAGCGACGCGATCCTTCTTGGGGCGGTGGGAGGAAACACCACCACCTCTCCCTGGTACAAACTGGAACCGAAGCTTCGTCCGGAGGCTGGCCTTCTGAAGATCCGCAAGGCACTGCAGCTGTTCGCGAACCTTCGTCCTGCATACCTGTATCCGGAGCTTGCGGCAGCCTGCCCGCTCAGACCGGAGATCGCGGAGAAGGGGTTCAACATGGTGATCGTCCGGGAGCTGACAGGAGGACTGTATTACGGCGACCGCTGGACGAGAGAGATCGACGGCGTCACCACCGCGGTGGACACACTGATCTACAGTGAACCGGAGATCCGGAGAGTGGCGGTGAAGGCCTTTGAGATCGCCATGAAGAGAAATAAGAACCTGATCAGTGTGGACAAGGCGAACGTCCTCGACACGTCCAGACTCTGGAGGAAGGTGGTGGCGGAAGTCGCGAAGGATTATCCGGAAGTAAAACTTACCAATATGCTGGTGGACAGCTGTTCCATGCAGCTGGTGCACGATCCTTCCCAGTTTGATGTCGTGGTGACGGAGAATACCTTCGGGGACATTCTTTCCGACGAAGCCAGCGAGATCTCCGGTTCCATGGGTATGCTCTCCAGCGCTTCCCTGAACGAAACGAAGCTGGGACTGTACGAGCCTGCTCACGGCTCTGCGCCGGAGATCGCGGGACTGAACATCGCAAATCCCCTGGCGACGATCCTCAGCGCGGCAATGCTGCTCCGTTACTCCCTGGATCTTGACAAGGAGGCGGAAGCCATTGAAGAAGCGGTGCGCCAGGTCTTAAAGGACGGCATCCGCACGCCGGACATCTGGTCCGAAGGATGCACAAAAGTCGGCACGAAGGAGATGGGGCAGGAGATCATCCGCCGCGTCTGAGAATATCACAATAAAAAATTACAGGTTTCACAGAAAGGAAGGACCTATATGAAGAGTGACAACGTCAAAACCGGGATGCAGCAGGCCCCTCACCGTTCTCTTTTCAACGCCCTCGGCTTCACCCAGGAAGAACTCCGGAAGCCGCTGATCGGCATTATCAGCTCCTATAACGAGATCGTTCCCGGACACATGAATCTGGATAAGATCGTGGACGCAGTGAAGCTTGGCGTGGCGGAAGCCGGCGGCATGCCGGTGGTGGTCCCGGCCATCGCTGTCTGCGACGGCATTGCCATGGGCCACGTGGGAATGAAGTATTCCCTGGTGACCAGAGACCTGATCGCGGATTCCACGGAATGTCTTGCGAAAGCGCACCAGTTCGACGCCATGGTCTGTGTTCCGAACTGCGATAAGAACGTACCCGGTCTTCTGATGGCGGCAGCCCGCGTGAACATTCCCACCGTCTTTGTCTCCGGCGGCCCCATGCTGGCCGGTCACCTGAAAGGGAAGAAGCGCTCTCTTTCCAGTATGTTTGAGGCTGTGGGCGCCTTTGCGGCGGGCAAGATGACCGAGGAAGAGGTCACCGAATACGAGAATAAGGTCTGTCCTACCTGCGGCAGCTGCTCCGGTATGTATACCGCCAACTCCCTGAACTGCCTGACTGAGGCCCTGGGCATGGGACTGAAAGGCAACGGCACCATTCCCGCCGTGTACTCTGAGAGGATCCGTCTGGCAAAGCATGCCGGAAACAAGGTGATGGAACTTCTTGAAAAGAATATCCGTCCCCGGGACATCATGACAGAGGATGCTTTCATGAACGCGCTGACTGTGGACATGGCGCTGGGCTGCTCCACCAACAGCATGCTGCATCTGCCGGCGATCGCCCATGAAGCGGGCGTGAAGATCGACGTCAACATCGCCAACGAAGTCTCCGCGAAGACACCGAACCTTTGCCATCTGGCTCCGGCAGGCTATACCTATATGGAAGACCTGAATGAGGCGGGCGGCGTGTTCGCCGTGATGAACGAGCTCTCCAAAAAGGGCCTGATCAATCTGGACTGCATGACTGCCACCGGAAAGACGGTGGGAGAGAATATAAAGAACTGCCCGAACCTTGATCCGGAAGTGATCCGCACTGTGGAAAACCCGTACTCTGAGACCGGCGGCATCGCCGTGCTGAAGGGGAACATCGCTCCCGATTCCTGTGTGGTGAAGCGGAGCGCCGTCGCGCCTGAAATGCTGAAGCACTCCGGGCCGGCGAGGGTCTTTGACTGCGAGGATGATGCCATTGAGGCCATCAAGGGCGGAAAGATCGTGGAAGGCGATGTGGTCGTGATCCGCTACGAAGGTCCGAAGGGAGGACCCGGCATGCGCGAAATGCTGAATCCCACCTCCGCCATCGTGGGCATGGGCCTCGGCAGTTCCGTGGCGCTGATCACGGACGGACGTTTCAGCGGCGCCAGCCGCGGCGCCTCCATCGGCCATGTGGCTCCGGAAGCTGCTGCAGGCGGTCCCATTGGCCTTATCAAGGAAGGCGATATCATCGACATTGACATCAATGCAAATACGCTGAACGCCCGCGTGAGCGAGGAAGAGTTCGCTGAGAGAAGAAAGACCTGGAAGCCGCGTGTCAACGAGGTGGACGGCTATCTTGCGAGATACAGGGAGCTGGTCACCGGAGCGCCGCAGGGTGCAGTCCTTTCGGCAGAGGGCCTGAAGAAGTAAGGAGAATGATCTATGGCTAAACTGAATGGTTCAGAGATCGTCATCGAGTGCCTGAAGGAGCAGGGGGTCGATACGATATTCGGTTACCCGGGCGGCGCGATCCTGAATATATACGATGCGCTTTATAAGCATCCGGAGATCCGCCACGTGCTGACGAGCCATGAGCAGGGAGCCAGCCATGCGGCGGACGGCTACGCCCGTTCCACCGGCAAGGTCGGCGTATGCTTTGCCACCAGCGGACCCGGGGCGACGAACCTGGTCACCGGAATCGCGACAGCTTATATGGATTCGTCTCCCATTGTGGCCATCACCTGCAATGTGACGCTGCCGCTGCTCGGGAAGGATTCCTTCCAGGAAGTCGACATCACGGGCATCACGCTTCCCATCACCAAGTACAGCTTTATCGTCAAGGACGTGAAAAAGCTGGCTCACACCATCCGCCGTGCTTTTAAGATCGCAAGGAGCGGCCGGCCCGGTCCCGTCCTCGTGGATATCACAAAGGACGTCACCGCAGCTGCCTGCGACTATGTGCCGCGGGTGCCGGAGAAGACAGCTCCGGTCAACGATTTCACGGAAGAGGATATCGAACGCGGCCTTCAGATGCTGAAGAGCGCGAAGAAGCCCTGCATTATCGCCGGCGGCGGCGTAGTGATCTCCGGTGCTTCGGAGGAACTGTGCGCCTTTGCCCGGAAGATCCAGGCTCCGGTATGCTGCACTCTGATGGGACAGGGGGCCCTGGACCAGTATGACGAGCATTACATGGGCATGGTCGGCATGCACGGGACAAAAGCCGCGAACTACTGCGTCACCGAAAGTGACCTGCTCATTGTCATCGGCGGACGGTTCTCCGACCGCTGGACAGGCAATACAGCCAGATTTGGAAGCGGCAAGATGATCCTCCAGATCGATATCGATGACGCTGAGGTGAATAAGAATGTCCGTGTGGCGGCGCAGATCAACGGCGACGCCCGGACGATCCTCAGAAAGCTGATCGCGCGGATAGATCCGCTGCGCCACGAAGAGTGGTTCGAACACGCGGAGCGGATGACGGACATGTATCCGCTGAGCTACAACAAGGAAATCCTGACCGGTCCTTTCGTCATGGAGACCATCGACCGCATGACCCCGGAGGATACCATCATCGTCACGGAAGTGGGACAGCACCAGATGTGGGCAGCCCAGTACTACAAGTACAAGACGCCCCGGACCTTCATCACCTCCGGCGGTCTTGGAACGATGGGATTCGGGCTGGGCGCGGCCATCGGTGCCCAGGCGGCGAATCCGGACAAAGTCGTCATCAATATTGCCGGCGACGGCTGCTTCCGCATGAATATGAACGAGCTTGCCACCATGAGCCGCGAAGAGCTTCCGGTAATCGAGGTCATCATGAACAATCACGCTCTGGGAATGGTGCGGCAGTGGCAGAACTTGTACTACGGAAAGCGCTACTCTGCCACCGTGCTGGATGACAGGACAGACTTCTGCAAGGTCGCGGAGGGAATGGGCGTTTCCGCCTATAAAGTCACTACAAAGGAAGAGTTCGAAGAAGCCTTCAGGAAGGCTCTGGAAGACAGGAAACCCGCCCTGATCGATGTCATCATCGATTCCGACGATATGGTATTTCCGATGTGTTCCCCGGGAGCGCCGCTGGAGGATACCTTCGATGAAAAAGACATCAAGGTGAAGCACGACAAATAATTATTACAGACATAAATGAAGGGGGTACTTACCAATGAGCAGAGTATATAATTTCAGCGCAGGTCCGGCCTGCCTTCCGGAGGAAGTTCTTCAGGAAGCAGCGGCGGAGATGATGGATTACAACGGCACAGGCACTTCCGTGATGGAGATGAGCCATCGTTCCAAAGCCTTCCAGGACATCATGGACGAGGCGGAGAAGGATCTCCGCGAGCTGATGAATATTCCGGACAACTACAGAGTTCTTTTCATCCAGGGCGGCGGCCACGTGCAGTTCGCCATGGTTCCCATGAACCTGATGAAGAACAAGGTCGCGGATTATGTCATTACCGGCCAGTGGGCGAAGAAAGCGTGGAAGGAAGCGGCTCTTTACGGCGAGTCCAAGGCGGTGGCTTCCAGTGAGGATGAAGTCTACTCCTACATTCCGGACTGCTCTGATCTGCCCATTGACGAAAATGCGGACTATGTCTATATCTGCATGAACAACACGATCTACGGCACAGTCTATCACGAGCTGCCGAACACCAAGGGCAAGGACTTGGTGGCGGATATCTCTTCCTGCTTCCTCTCCGGACCTCTTGATGTCAGCAAGTTCGGCATCCTCTGGGGCGGCGTGCAGAAGAACGTGGGACCGGCCGGCGTGGCCATCGCCATCGTCCGCGAAGACCTGATCGGCGACACCCTTCCGGGGACCCCCACCATGCTGAAGTACAGCACCTATTCCGAGAGCGGCTCCCTTTACAACACACCGCCCTGCTACACCATCTACATCTGCGGAAAGGTGTTCAAGTGGCTGAAGAAGAACGGCGGACTTGAAGCAATGCAGAAGAGAAATGAGGAGAAGGCAAAGATCCTGTATGATTTCCTGGATGGAAGCCGTCTCTTCAAGAACCCGGTCAGGAAGCAGGACCGCTCCCTCATGAACGTCACCTTTGTCACCGGCGACAAGGAGCTTGACGCGAAATTCGTCAAGGAAGCCGAGGCGGCAGGCTTCATCAACCTGAAAGGCCACCGCACTGTCGGAGGCATGCGGGCCAGCATTTACAACGCCATGCCGAAGGAAGGCGTCGAAAAGCTTGTGGAATTCATGAAAGCCTTTGAGGAAAGAGAGGCGAAGTAAAGATGTGCAAAGTAAAGTGCCTTAATCCGATCTCAAAGGTGGGTACAGACAGTTTTCTGGATCATTTCCAGCTCACAGACGATCTTAATGAGGCGGATGCCATCCTGGTGCGTTCCGCGAACATGAAAGAGATGGAGATCCCGGATAAGGTGATCGCCGTGGCGAGAGCCGGTGCCGGCGTGAACAACATCCCGCTGGACAAGTGCGCCGAGAAAGGCATCGTGGTCTTCAACACCCCCGGCGCAAATGCCAACAGTGTGAAGGAGCTGGTGATCTGCGCCATGCTGGTGTCTTCCAGAAATGTGATCGAAGGAGCGGAATGGGTGCGTTCCATCAGCGGCTCCGAGACCATTGAGAAGGATGTGGAGAAGGGAAAGAAGCAGTTCGTGGGCTGCGAGATCAGCGGAAAGACGCTGGGCATCATCGGACTCGGCGCCATCGGCGCAGAGGTGGCCAACGCCGCAGTGGATCTCGGCATGACCGTTTACGGCTATGATCCCTATCTTGACGTCAACGGCGCATGGAGACTTTCCAAGGAAGTCCGCCACGCCACCAGTCTGCAGGAGATGCTGGGCATCTGCGACTTTGTCACGATCCATGTCCCGCTGACAGATAAAAACAAAGAAATGATCGGCGAGAAAGAGATCTCCTGGCTGAAAGAGGGATGCACTTTCCTGACTTTCGCCCGGGACAAACTGGTGGACGAGAACGCCATGGCTGCGGCTCTGGAGGAGGGCCGCGTAAAGGCATATTTCTCCGACTTTGCAAACACGAAGTCAGTGAAAATGAAGAACGCCATCATCACCCCGCATCTCGGCGCTTCCACGGAAGAGGCGGAAGACAACTGCGCAGTGATGGCAGTCAAAGAGCTGATGGATTACATCGACAACGGCAACATCCGCAATTCCGTGAATTTCCCGGCCTGCTGGATGGGAATCTGCCAGAGTGAAGAGCGGATCGCGCTGATCCATCACAATATTCCGAATATGATCGGTCAGATCACCCGGATCCTGGCAAGCAGGAATTTCAATATTGCGAACATGACGAACCAGAGCCGCGGAGATTATGCATATACTCTGCTTGACCTGGAAAGCAAAGTGAGCGATGATGTTCTTGAGGAGCTGAAAGGGATCCAGGGAATGATCCGGGTCAGGATCGTCAAGATCCAGTAAAAACTTCGTAAGTTCGGCCGGGCTTCACAGCCCGGCCTTTCAATGCGGCAGACTAAGAGGAGAAAACGGCATGGCGATCGTAAAAACGTTTCATGGACTGCGCCCGAGAAAGGACGCGGCAGCGGAAGTGGCATCTCTTCCCTATGATGTATTCAGCAGAGAAGAAGCGCGCGAGGCGGTGAAGGGACATCCGCTGTCCTTTCTGAATATTGACCGGCCGGAAACACAGTTCGGGCCGGACTTTGACATGTATTCAGATGCCGCTTACGAAAAGGCAAAGGAACTTCTGGCAAAGGAAACAGAAGAGGGCGTTTTTATCCGTGAAGAGAAGGCCTCCTTCTATGTTTACGAGCAGACGGCGGAAACCGGGACACCGGAGGGGCAGAAGGCACACAGTCAGACAGGGATCGCGGTATGCGTATCTGTGGACGATTACCTGAAGGGCGTGGTCAAGGAGCACGAGAGCACCAGGGAAGACAAGGCGCAGGACAGGATCCGCCACGTGGAAGTGTGTGAGGCTCAGACGGGACCGATCTTCCTGACTTACCGGAGGGTGCCGGAACTGACGGAGATCACAGATCGGGTCAAGGAGCAGGAGCCCCTGTATGACTTCTGTTCTTCCGACGGAACGAGACAGCGGATGTGGAGAGTGGACAGCGAAGCGGATACTGGACGGATCGCGGAGCTTTTCGCGGCAGTCCCGGAGGTTTATATCGCGGACGGACACCACAGGGCAGCCAGCGCGGTAAAAGTGGCGCTGAAGAAAAGAGAAAAAAACCCGGAGTACACAGGAAAAGAGGAATTCAATTACATTCTTTCCGTCCTGTTCCCGGCGGAGGATTTGATGATCCTGCCGTACAACCGCTTCGTAAAGGACCTGAACGGCCTTTCCGCGGAGGATTTCCTTCTGGAACTGGACGCGCACTTCCGTCTTCGGGATTTCGGCGAGGAACCGGTGCTGCCGGACGCCAAGGGGATCTTCGGCATGTACCTGGGCGGTCACTGGTATGAGCTGATCGCGGACGAGGATGTGATGTCAGAGGACGCGGTGGACGGTCTTGACGTATCGATCCTGCAGAATACGACCCTCGGCAGGGTCCTGGGGATCAATGATCCGAGGACAGAAAGCAGGATCTCCTTTGTGGGAGGCATCCGGGGGCCGAAGGAACTGGAACGTCTGGTGGACGCGGCTGACGAAGCGCGGGGCGCAAAGGGAAAAGGACCTGCAGCCGGAACGGCAGTGGCATTTACTCTGTATCCCACGCAGATAGAAGAACTTTTCCGGGTCGCGGATGAGGGCAGGCTTATGCCCCCGAAATCCACGTGGTTTGAGCCGAAACTGATGAGCGGGCTCCTGATCCATCAGATCTAAGCATTACGTTTTGAAAGGAGAGCAGTTCAGATGACAAAGCAGGAATTTCTGGAAGGGCTTCGGGAACGTCTTCTGGAAGAGGGGGCTGATGTCCTCGTGCCGGAAAACCTGAACTACTATGATTCGTATATCGAAGAAGAGAAGCAGAAAGGAAGAACGGAAGAGGACGTGCTGGAGGAACTTGGCAACCCGGCACTGATCGCCAGGTCCATTCTTGAGGCAGCCGGATACGAGGTGGACGGTATTCCGGATGCAGCTCCGGGGCAGTATAACAATGCCCGCACCACGGAAGAAGAGCAGTTCGGAGAGCAGTTTTCACAGAGAATGGAGCAGACAGAAGAAAGTTTTCGCCCGGTCACGGACAAAGTGATGCCGTGGCTGATCCTGACGGGAGTGCTTCTGATCGTCATTATTGTGGTCCTGGGATTTTTTGCCATCATGTCGAAACTGCTGATCCCGATCCTCATTGTTATGGTGGTCCTCCGGCTGTTCCGTATGTTCGGAGGGACCGGTTACTGAACATGCATATTTGTTCTGATTTTCAGCACCCATGGACCCGGGGCGCATCGCGCCCCCGTCTGCGGGTGCTCTTTTTATAAAAAAAGCTGGAGAAAGTATTAAGAAATAGTTAAATCCTTGACAAGACCGCTCAAAAAATTGTATACTCTCGCCGTAACATATTTGTAACAGTTGCGTAAAATGATTGCGACATTTACATTACGATCAATGGAGTATACATAGATGAGAAAGATAAAAGAATGGTTTGCAGCTTTTGGTCTGGCGGCGCTTGTGGCCGCAGGTACAGCAGGACAGGCCTACGCCGCTCCGGCAGAGACCGCGATCGAAGCTGTTCAGACAGAAGAAGAGACCACGGAGGCAGCTGCAGAAGAGAACACGGAGAACGCAGAAGCTTCTGACAGTTCCCTGGATGAGGAAGCCGCGGCCGCAGCAGAGGATCAGGCGGCGGAAGAGCAGGCGGCAGCAGAGGGAGAGACTGCTGCGTCTGGAGAGGAGACTGCGGCGGCAGAAGAAGAGACGGAGGAAGAGGAGACGCAGCTCAGAGAAAATGTCGTCGATTACGCCCTGTCATTTGTGGGCGGACGATATGTCTGGGGGGGCAATGATCCCCACACCGGCGCGGACTGTTCCGGTTTCGTGCGATATATTCTTTCCAATACCGCAGGCGTTAATATGAGCCGCACCTCTGCGGATCAGGCGAGAGAAGGCGTCACGGTCTCAGCGGAAGAAATGCAGCCCGGCGACCTCCTGTTCTACGGCAAAGGAAGCCGCGTTAACCATGTTGCGATGTATATCGGCGACGGACAGATCGTTCACGCTTCCACTGCAAAGACGGGCATCAAGGTTTCCCAGTGGAATTACCGGAACCCGATCAGGATCGCAAGCTTTATCGGATAAGACTGTATCCGCCGTTTCAAATAGACTCACCGGAAAAGACTTAATTAACTCGTAAAAATTCGTTCGTTGACTATCCGGGAGCAGGAACCTATACTGTTAATTGTGAAATATATTTGTAACAAGTATAGCCTGAAGGAATACGGAGCGGATCCATGAAAAAATCGTTGTTATCTATCTGCGCAGCAGCGGCAATGGCCTGCTGCCTGTGCACGGTTTTTGCAATGCCGGCATCGGCGGCCCCGACAGAAGTAGTCGGAGACGCGCCGGGAAGCGAGACGGCGGGAGCTTCTTCTGAGGGGAGCAGCTCTTCCGTCCAGAAGCCGACGGAGTCCGCGGGGCTGGTACCGGCACTTCCGGTAGAAACAAAACCGCCGCAGACAGAAGCACCGGAGACGGAAGCACCTTCCGCCAGTCAGGAGACGCCGAAACAGGAAGCGCCGAAACAGGAAGCGCCGAAACAGGAAGCGCCGAAACAGGAAGCGCCGAAACAGGAGACTTCTGCCGCACCTGCTGCAGTTGTCAATGAGGCTCCGAAGGAAGAAACTACCGCGTCTTCAGCGCCTTCCGCGGAAACGAAAAGTACATATGCGGCCGAGGCTCCAAAACCGGATTCTGCAGCCGAGACTGAAAAACCAGACTCCGCAGCCGGGACGCAAAAACCGGACTCCCCGGCACAGACTGACCCGTCTCCGGCACAGGAACAGCAAGGCAGGCAGACGCCGGCAGTCGGAGATCCGAAACCGAATTCCTACGAAACCCTGACAGACGAAGAACTGGAGGCTCTGGACCGGGTTACAGGCCCCGGCGTCGCGAAGGTGCAGGGCGGCAGTTCCTACGGTGTCAACGAACCGACAGTGATCAAGACCTCCGGCGCGGCTCCTGCCACAGACTGGAGCAGGGTGAGCGATACCAGGAAAAGGATCGTCGACCTTGCGAAGACTTTTATCGGCGGGACCTATGTTTACGGAGGCGACTCCCCGGAGGAAGGCTTCGACTGTTCCGGATTGATCCTCTATGTCTACAAGGAAGCAGCAGGGATCGATCTGTACCACCAGTCTGCAGTACAGGCATCCAAGGGTCGCGCAGTCTCTGTGACAGAGATGCAGCCGGGCGATATCATCGCCTATGACGGCTCCCCGAAGGACGGCATCGTGAACCACGTGAGCATTTACGCAGGTGACGGAAAAGCCATCCACGCGGTGGGAACCGGAAAAGGCATCCGGATGACAGCATTCGACTATGCAGCGCCGCTGACGATCCGGAATCTTCTGGATTAACAGTAAAACCTACGGTATCCGCAGTCATTTTTCTTGCGGATACCGTTTTTTTCGTTTATCATGGGACTATTATGACGAAGATTTATGAACTGACAGCCCCGTGCCATTTCGGCATGGAGGCGGTGCTGAAAAGAGAGATCATTGAACTGGGATACGATGTGACCGCGACGGAGAACGGGAGAGTGACTTTTGCCGGAGACGCGGAAGCTGTGGCAAGGGCAAATGTGTGGCTCCGCACTGCGGAGAGAGTGCTCCTGAATGTGGGAAAGTTCCGGGCGGAAAGCTTTGAAGAACTGTTCGACCGGACCGCAGCCCTTCCCTGGGAGGAGTTCCTTCCCCGGGACAGCCGTTTCTGGGTGACGAAGGCGACTTCCATCAACAGCAAGCTGTTTTCCCCGTCGGACATCCAGTCCATTATGAAAAAAGCCATGGTCCGCAGAATGGGGCAGCATTACGGAATAGAGCGCTTTGAGGAGACAGGCGCGGATTACCCCGTGAGAGTGTTCCTGCACAACGATGAGATCACGGTGTCCCTGGATACCAGCGGCGCTTCGCTCCACAAGCGCGGGTACCGGACGGAGACGGCAAAGGCGCCTATCACGGAGACGCTGGCAGCGGCACTGATCCTGCTCACGCCATGGCATAAAGACCGGATCCTGGTGGATCCTTTCTGCGGCAGCGGTACCTTCTGCATCGAGGCGGCCATGATGGCTGCCAACATGGCGCCGGGTATGAACCGGGAATTCCTGTCCCAGGAGTGGGACGGCATCGTGCCGAAAAAACACTGGTACAACACGCTGGACGAGGCGGAGGAGCTGAAAGATACTTCTGTCGAGACAGATATCCAGGGTTACGACATTGACAGCGAGGTGCTCCGCCGGGCGAGGATCAACGCTGCCCAGGCGGGAGTAGCGGATATGATCCACCTTCAGCAGCGTGATGTGGCCCTGCTTTCCCACCCGAAAAAATATGGCTTCCTGATCACGAATCCGCCCTACGGAGAACGGCTGAAGGCGGACGACGGCATTGCACAGCTGTACAGGACCCTGGGAGAACGTTTCCGGCAGATGGATGATTGGTCTCTGTTCCTGATCACTGCATTTGAGGACGCGGAGAGGTGCATCGGACGCAAGGCAGACAAGAACAGAAAAATCTACAACGGAATGATGAAGACCTATTTCTACCAGTTCCTGGGGAAAAAGCCTCCGAAAAGAAGGGAAACAGACCAGAGATGAGACATAAGATCGTAATTGCCACCGGCAATCAGGATAAAATGCGGGAGATCCGTGAGATCTTCGCCGATCTGGACGCGGAGATACTGTCCATGAAGGAGGCGGGCGCTGAAGCAGACCCCGAAGAAACCGGAACGACCTTTGCGGAGAATGCCATGATCAAGGCAGAAGCAGTGCACGCGCTCCTGCCTGACGCCATCGTCATGGCAGATGATTCCGGTCTGGAGGTGGATCATCTGCACGGTGAACCCGGAATCTATTCCGCCCGTTGGCTTGGCCGGGAAACGTCCTACGACGAGAAAAATGCCGAACTGATCCGCAGACTTGAGGGAGTGGAAGGCGCAGAAAGGGCAGCAAGGTTCCGGGCGGCCATTGCCTGCATTCTTCCTGACGGAAGACATGTGTTGACGGAAGCTGCCATGGAGGGGCAGGTGGCGCATGCACCTGCCGGAAAGAACGGGTTCGGCTATGACCCGGTCCTCTACCTGCCGGAATACGGAAAGTGTTCCGCCGAATTGACAGAGGAACAGAAGAACGCCATCAGCCACCGGGGAAAGGCGCTGCGGATGATGCGGGAAAAACTGAAAGAGGAACTTGGATGAAAATACTGATCTGCAGCGACACCCACAGAAAAGATGAGAATCTGAAAAAAGTACTGGCGATGGAGTCGCCCCTGGACATGATGATCCATCTGGGAGATGCGGAAGGGAGCGAGACCCTATACCGGAACTGGCTTCCTCTGTCAACCCGCCTGCTCATCGTCAGCGGCAACAACGACTTCTTTTCCGGCCTGGATACCGAGACGGCAGTGAAGATCGGAAAATACAACTGTCTCCTGACTCACGGACACTACTATAACGTGTCCCTGGATACGGAGTTTATCCGGAAAGAAGCAGTGGCCAGAGGCTTCGATATCGTCATGTTCGGACATACCCACCGCCCCTGCCTGGAGGAGCACAAAGACATCACGGTCCTGAATCCGGGAAGCCTTTCCTATCCCCGGCAGCAGGGCAGAAGACCGACCTATATGATCATGGAGCTGACCCCCTCGGGGAAGGCAAAATACACAATGAAACAATTGTAGAATTCGTGCCTCCGGAGATATCTCCGGAGGCACTTTCGTCATTTTGGACAGTAGTATTTCTGCTCCTCCAAGAGTATAATTATAGCGAACTTGCATAAGTATTTCTTGTAAAACAATAATAAATAATTATAAATAATCCCTGCGTGATACATGCAGGGGGAGGAAAGAATATATCCTATGAGTATATTTGATATCCTGACATTATTCGGCGGCCTGGCTATGTTCCTTTATGGTATGCGGCTGATGGGCGAAGGCCTGAAGGAAAGCTCTTCGGGAACCCTGAAGGTCGCGATGGAGCATGTGACGAACAATCCCGTGAAAGCGTTCCTGCTGGGACTGGTCATTACAGCCGTGATCCAGTCCTCCACGGCCACGATCGTGATCACTTCCGGTCTGGTCAGTGTAGGAATCCTGTCACTGCGTCAGTCCCTCGGAATAATCATCGGCGCCAATGTAGGAACTACGGTAACCGGCCAGATCATCCGCCTGATGGACCTGAACGCGGAGTCCGGAGCCTGGCTTCAGCTGTTCCGGCCGTCTTCCCTGGCGCCCATTGCCCTGATCATCGGAATCGTGATCCTGATGGGAGGAAAAGGAACCAATTCCCGGCCCATCGGGAACATTGCCATCGGTTTCGGCGTCCTGTTCTCCGGCCTGATGAATATGACAGGGGCCGTCGGCGCCCTGACAGAATCGGGCGTCTTTGAGAACGTTTTCTCCGGACTGGGAGAGAATCCGCTCCTCGGCTACGTGACCGGCGCCACGGTGGCGTTTATCCTGCAGAGCTCCTCCGCCACGATCGGAATCCTGCAGGCTTTCTCCACCTCCGGCCTGCTCACTTTTAAGGCGATCTATGCAGTGATCGTCGGTATTTACCTCGGTGACTGCGTTACGACTGCCATTGTGTGTTCCATCGGCGCTCCTCCGGAGGCAAAGCGTGTCGGCGTTGTGAACATTCTGTTCAATTTAAGTGAGACCGTGACGGTCCTTCTGGTGGTGACCATCATCCATCACCTCGGCCTCCTGGATTCTCTCTGGAACCGGGTCGTCAATTCCGGAATCATCGCCAACACGAACACCATCTTCAATCTCGGATGCGCCATGGTTCTGTTCCCCATGCTGCCGGTCTATGAAAAACTGGCAAAAAAGATCATCCGCGATGAACCGGTGGAAAAAAACAAGTATCAGGAAAAGCTGGACGCGCTCAATCCTGTATTCTTTGACACACCGGCCCTGGCGCTCCGGAGCTGCTATGATATTCTGCTGACCATGTTCACGGTCTCGAAGGAGGGAATTCTTGAGGCAGTCAGTCTGCTGGAGGCTTTTGACGAGAATTCCATGAAGAATATCCTTCAGGAAGAGGACAACGTGGACCTGATGACAGACCGCGTAAGCAAATATATCGTAGAGCTGATGCCCCACCTGCAGTCGGACTTTCACATCAGCATCCTGGACCAGTACTACAAAGTAGTAAATGAGTTTGAGCGTCTGGGGGACAATTCAGCGCGCATTGCCACCACCGCGGCGGATCTGTCCAGGGCGGGCACTCGGTTTTCCCTGGAAGCTCTGAACGAACTGGATGTACTGCGTTCGCTGACGGAGAATATCCTTGATAAGACGGAACTGGCTTTCGGAAAGCGCGACCTGGAATCGGCTTATCAGATCGAGGGGCTGGCGGATGTCATGTCGGAGCTGATCAATAAAATGAAAGGGAATCATCTGTCCAGAATGTGCACGGGGAAATGCAGTGTGTATTCGGACGTCTCCTACATGAACCTGCTGGGGGAATTCAAGAGGATATCTTCTGTCTGCTCGAATGTCGGCAACGCCACCGTGATCCGCGTACGTCCCGGACTGGCAGAGCAGGAACACTCTTATTTTGAGAACCTGCGCACCGGACGGAACGAGAGGTACAATGCCGCATACAAAGAGGCGCATGAAAAATATTTTGACATGCTGAAAAGAAAAGAAGAGGGTATAGGGAATTAAAGATCATAAGACGCAAAGCGCCGGCTCCCGGAAGGGAGCCGGCGCTGTTGTAATTACGGCTTTGAGATATCGTTATCCGGAATTACGGAAGTGCTGCATGGGAACCGGTGTGGATGTAAGCGGATTTTGTCTGGACGACGCCGTTCACGACCCATTTGCCGTCTGCGTTGACCTGGTATCCGTCGGGCGTGGTGCAGTTCATGAACAGCCAGCCGCCGTCGTTGAAGCAGTAGCATTCAGAAACACCATCGCCGTTTCCGTCAAGCCAGTACCACTTTACCTTTCCTGTTTCCGCGCGGCACCACTGATCTCCGTTATCTGACAGAGAATACCACCATCCGCTGGAACCCTGTCTCCAGCCGACAGCTGCGAAAGCTGTGGTCGCCATGGCGGCGGAAAGAACTGCAGACACAAGCAACATTTTCATTGTTTTCCTCATAACGATCCCTCTTTTCTGTATAGATATTGAATCTTCCCGGTCACTCAGCGGAAGGCCGGGGCAAAACTGTTAAAGAGCCGCGTAACCGTACGCATTCACCAGGGCGTCGATCTTTTTTCCCGCCTTGCAGAGCGGGCACTCACGGTAATCCCAGCCGGCGTAGTCCGGAACATCCTTCAGACCGAACACTGAGAAAATGGGATATCCCTCGTACTCCTCCTTCGCGCTGAAAATAGAAGAAATGCCGGTCAGGTTGCCCTGATAGTACTGTACGCACTCTATGGCTTTGTTCAGGGTCTTTCCGGTGGTGACCATTGCCATGAGGATCATGACATTTTTCCCGCGGATCTCCATCGTCAGGTTGTCGCGGAAAATAAGCTGGGAGTTATTATTGAACTCAGGATGCACCACATAGATGGTCTTATGCGCATTGGTGGAAAGGAAGCCGTAGCTCTTCAGCTCTTCGGCAAGATAGGCGCCGATCACGTCCGTTCCTTCCATGCAGATGATTGTATCGATGACCATGTCGTTCAGATAAAGGAGTGCCATCGCTTTTGCGATATCCCTTGCTTCACTGCTTCTGGTCTTCAGTGTGGTGACATCGAAATAATAATTCAGGTGCGCATGGTTCGATGCAAAATGACCGGGCTGGATCTTAAGCGGAGCGTCACATCCCGCAGTGAAGGTCTTTGTATATGGTAAATTATTCATAAAGCTTCCCTCCTTTTCCGCATTAATATTGTGCTAAATTCATTATACACGCATATTTTCGCCAACTCAAGAGGTTGGAAGGAAATCAGGGGCGGTTCAGCTCCGGCCATCCTTTTTCCCGTTCATAGCTTTCCGGCAGGGCAGTCAGAGGCTGATCCTGAAGGGAGGCGTCACAGTACCAGAGGACTCCGTCCGCGTAAACTTCTGTCCAGGCGTGGTCCGTCCCTGCGAAAGTACCGAACACTACCTGCGCAGTCACACCGTTCATCCGGGACATCATGGAAATGATCTTCGCGCGCCCGTTGCAGTTCTGGGCATGTCCTGAAAACCAGCCGTAATAATAATCCCGGGGATCTTCGTCTTCTTTGATATCTGCCTGGGGGAAGGTCTCCCTCACCCACCGGAAGATGTTCTCCATGGTCTCCGTTTCCGTGCTGCCCTTCAGTTCGGCTGCCTTCTGTTTCATGCTCTCCGCCTCGAAGCGGTAGGATTTCAGCACGCCGCTCCTCCCTTTGATCCTGTCGAACCCCAGGGTACAGCCGCCTCCAGTCAGACGGTAGGCGCTCACATAACAACCCCGGGCGAAGCCGAACTCATTATTGATATAGTGGGAGATCCGCAGGATCTCCTCCGCGTCCCTGGTGCGGCGCACCGTAAGAAAAGAAGGATATACACTGTCCCCCAGACTCTGATAACTGTCAAAACAGTCCTTCACATAGACGTCCCATTCCGGATGCGGCGTCAGGGAACAGACCGAGAGCGCGTAATCAGAGAGCGATGTGATCGAAGCTGAACTGTGGCCCCTGCCCGTGATCTCTGCGCCGTATGCTGTCGTCCGGCCTGTCAAAGGGGACAGGATGGCGAACAGGGTCATCATTGCAGTAAGGACTGCCGCACTGCGGCGTCTGCCGGAATAATTCATGGTATACCTCCAGAGTCGTTTTATACGCATTCTTCAGGAAAAAGTATAGCATATACTGTACTTGCAAAGCAGGAAAAATTCGTATAAAATAAGGTGGTTCACGGGATGTAGCCCAGCCCGGTAGGGCGCCTGCTTTGGGAGCAGGATGCCGCAGGTTCGAATCCTGTCATCCCGACGAAGTGAAAAGCCATCGAGGAAACGGTTCTCCTCGATGGCTTTTCATTTTTGCCGTTCCGGATGGTTCGCGGCGGCTCTTCAGTTCTTTTTGGGAAGGAGTTCCGCGATGATACTGTAGAAGTTCACCGGTTCGATGGGCTTCACAAGATGAGCGTTCATGCCGGCGCGGAAGCTTTCTTCAAAATTCTTCCGGAAAGCGTTCGCAGTCATGGCTACGATGGGAATCTCCAGGGATCCGGGGATATTGGACATGGAGCGGATCGCCCGTGTGGCCTCCAGACCGTCCATGACAGGCATCAGTACATCCATGAAGATCAGGTCAAAGCGGCCGTTGGCTTTGCGGTAAATATCCAGCGCTTCCTTGCCGTTTTCCGCAGTGACTACTTCGGCGCCGCGGGGCAGCAGGAGGCGTTTTCCGATCTCCAGGCTGATCTTATTGTCATCCACCACCAGGAAGCGGGTCCCGGAAAGGTCCGGGAGCGTTTCCTGATTCCGGGAGAGGTCTTCGGCCTCGTTTTCTTCCCGGTAAAAATTCAGGGTGACGGAGAGACGGGTCCCTTTTCCCTCCACAGACTCCGCCGTCATCGAGTCCGCGTTCATGACCTGAAGATATTTCTTCAGGATCATCAGGGTGATATCGACGTCCGAAATCTCGTCGTTCAGCGTGTCCCGGAGGAAGTTGTAGGGGCGGAACAGGGAAGTGATCCGCTCTTTGTCCAGGATGACGCCCCGGCTTTCCACCGAGAACTCCATGGTCACCATATTCCTGGAGCAGAAGAGCTCCTGGACGTTCAGCTGGATGCAGCCGCCGTCGCCCGTGTAGGAGATGGCGCAGCGGATCAGCTTCTGAAGGATCTGGCGGAGACACTGTTTGTCTGCCAGGAAGCCGCGGGTCTTTACGCCGGAAGCATCCGCGGTGAGCAGAAGGTCCTTGCCCTGGGCGATGGGAGATACGGCGTGCAGCACGTCGGAGAGCACCCGGTTCAGGGCGACGGGTTCCGGGTACAGCCGGATCTCTTCCGTGGCGATCCTGCGGAGCTCCAGAATATCTTCGATGGACTCGTTCATATAAGATCCGGACATGGAGATCTTGTGGAGATAGTCCTCCCGGTCCAGGGGTCCGTTTTTGGACTGGCTGGCGATATAGGTGAGGCCCATGATGGAATACAGAGGGGAGCGGATGGTGCGGCTCATCAGGTTCAGGAAAGAATTCCTCCGGGCGGATTCCTGTTCGGCGGAATGAAGGGCTTTTTCCAACTGACTGACACTTTCTGAGACGTTCCGGAACGCGTCCGTGATCTCGCGGATCGTCAGGACGACATGGTCTTCGCCCATCCGGAAATAAGACGCTTCGTGGAACTGGTAGCCTTCTGCCCCGCGCACGGAAAAGTGGATCTTCAGAATGTCTTTCTGCTGCAGCTCCTTTTCAATGCGGGAGATCTTCATGGACTCCGCGAGATCCCTGGGATTGACGTCGGACGAAACCTCCAGGATAAAGTTCGTGACGACCCGGTCGTAATCAAAGACGGTATTCAGCGTCCTTTTCAGAAGTGGGCGCACCGCGTGGATGGTCCTGGCAGTCCCCTCCGGCGGACAGATCACAACGACCGTATGATACTCATGTGAAATCAGGGAAGACAAAAGCTGTTCTTTTTCATCGGAGAGCATGATTTCTCCTTTCTATCAGTAAGTTGTACGTCTATCATAAACCAAAAACAAAGGCTTTTCCATACGGAATGCGTTCCATTTTTGCAAAAAAAATACTACAATTGGTACAGATAAAGGAGAAGGGGGATTCTGACCATGTACAGACAGAATGCGTCCGGAAATCTACAGCCGAACTGTGTCGTCGGTATCGGCGCGTCCGCCGGGGGACTGGAAGCGCTGCAGCAGTTTCTGACATTTCTGCCGTCCAATACAGGGATGGCGTTTGTGATCATCCAGCATCTGGCTCCGAACCACAAGAGCCTGGTGGCCGATATCCTTGCGAAGTACAGCGGAATGCCGGTCTCGGAGATCCGGGACGGAATGCGGGTGGAGAGGAATCATATCTACATGATCCCTCCGAAATACAACGTGGAGATCGAACAGGATATCCTGCGGCTCCAGGAGTATGACGCGAAGAGGATCAATCATCCCATCGATGTGTTTTTCCGTTCGCTGGCGAGGGCGTACCAGAACCGCGCCATCGCGGTGATCCTGTCCGGCGCCGGCTCCGACGGAACCAACGGCATCCGTTCCGTCAAGGAGCAGAACGGCGTGATCATCGTCCAGGCCCCGGAGTCCGCGAAGTTCGACGGTATGCCGCGGAACGCCATTTCCACGGGACTGGCGGACCTGGTCCAGAATCCGGACGCCATCGCGAAGGAGATGGAACATATCGCCGCCTCCATCATTGACGCCAGCTCTCATTTCCTCCCGTCGGACCAGGACCTGCTGGCCCAGGTTTTCTCGATCTTGAAAAATGTCACGAATATTAATTACGCCTATTATAAGCAGACGACGATCCTGAGGAGGATCGAGCGCCGCCTGGTGGTGACCCACAACCGGAACCTTCGGGAATATGTTTCCTACCTGACCCGGAATCCGGAGGAGGCGAAGGTCCTGGCGAAGGAAGTGCTGATCGGCGTGACCAGCTTCTTCCGTGACCCGGACTATTTTGACACTTTGAAGGAGCAGGTGATCCGGAAGCTGGTGGAAAGCTCCCCCAGGGACCGCCAGATCCGCGTCTGGGTGGCGGGCTGCTCCACCGGCGAGGAAGCGTATTCCATCGCGATCCTTTTCGCGGAGATGATGGAGGAACTGAATATCCGCCGCGAGGTGAAGATCTTTGCCACGGATCTGGATTCTGATTCCGTGGAGGCGGCGGTCCGGGGCACTTACAGCGACGGCATCCTGGAGGATGTCTCCCTGACGCGCCTCACGAAGTATTTCTCCCGCAAGGGAAACAAATACGTGATCCATCACGACATCCGGAAGATGATCATCTTCGCCCAGCACAACATCTTCCAGGACCCGCCCTTCGGAAAGCTGGATCTCATCAGCTGCAGGAACGTGCTGATCTACTTCCAGTCCGTTCTCCAGCGCAATCTCTTCGCCATTTTCCACATGGCGCTGAACGATATGGGATACCTGTTCCTGGGACGCTCCGAGTCCGTGGTGGACTATGACGACGTATTCCGGACGTTCTGCGCCGCGGAAAAGATATTCATACACAATGCCGAGGGAAAGGTGCCGGAGCATGAGCGCATCAACTACGGCATCCAGAACGTGGAGAGCAGTATGGAACCGATCAGCTTCCAGCACCTGGAAGAGGAACCGGAAAACCTCCACAGACCTTCGGACCTCAATACGGCGGTGCTGGAATCGCTGATGCCGGCCTGCGTCGTCATCGACGAGGACAATGAACTGGTGCGGAGTTACGGCGACCTGACCGGCTTCCTCTCGATCCCGGCGGGCATGGCGACTCTGGATATTTTCCTCCTTCTCCGGAACGACCTGAAGATCCCGGTCTCCACAGTGCTACAGAACGCCCGCAGCACTGAGAAGCGCGCGGGATACGAAAAAGTCCCGGTCCAGCTGGGGGACGTCCCGGAGTATATCTCCATCGTCGCGGATCCCATCACGGACCATCTGGGACAGAAGACAGGGTACATCGCGGTATCCTTCCTGAAACGTGACGACGCCCCGGCGGCAGAAGGGCTGAGCCTCTACAACATCGACACGGCGGCGTCCCAGAGGATCGCGGATCTGGAGCAGGAGCTCCGGAACACAAAGTTCAGTCTCCGCCAGACAGTGACGGAGCTGGAGTCGGTGAACGCGGAGCTGCAGGCTGCCAATGAAGAGCTTCTGACCGAGAGCGAGGAACTGCAGTCCTCCAACGAGGAACTGCAGTCGGTCAACGAAGAGCTCTATACGGTGAACTCCGAGTACCAGTCCAAGGTGACGGAGCTGGCCAGCCTGAACGACGACATGGCGAACTTCCTGTCCACGACGCTGGTGGGCGTCCTTATGGTGGACAAGAAACTGAACATCCGGAAATTTACGGAGTATATTTCCAGCGAGTTCAATATCATGGACCAGGACGTGGGGCGCTCCCTCCGCTACATCGCCTACAATTTCGCCACCATAGATCTTATCAAGCTGTGCCGGGATGTGCTGGAGACGGAAGAACCGGTGGAGAAGCTGTGCGCTTCGGAAGCCGGAAAGACTTATCTTGTCCGCATCGCCCCCTATAAGGCACAGACGGCGACGGATACCAGCGGGAAGAAGGTCCTCCAGGGCCTGGTGCTGACCTTCGTGGATACCACGAAGCAGGTGGACGATCAGGAACAGATCGAGCTGATGGCCAGGGCACTGCGGGAGGCTGTGCGTTCCGGCAGGGAGAAGGAGACGTTCCTTTCCCACATGTCCCACGACATGAGGACGCCCATGACGGCGATCTCCGGACTGACGGAGCTGAGCCTGAAGGAGAAGGATGTGCCGGAGCCGCTGCGGGACAACCTTGAGAAGATCCACGCTTCCTCCAGCTACATGCTGCAGCTGATCGAGGAGATCCTGGAGACCAGCCGCATCAACTCCGGCAAAGTGGTGACGGTGAGCAGCGTGGTCAGGGAGGAAGAAGTCCTGAACGCTGTCGCGAATATTATCAGAGAACAGGCGCGGGCCGCGGGGATCCTCTTCAGTTCCTCGATCCGGAATTCCGAGAACCGCTTTGTTCTGATGGACGTGCCGCATGTGGAGCGGATCCTCCTGAACGTACTCTCCAACAGCATCAAGTACACGCCGGAAGGCGGACACGTGACCATGGATACCGCGGTCGTTTACGACGGCGGAAGGGCCGTGCACACTTATGTGATCCGGGACGACGGCATCGGGATCAGCGAGGATTTCCAGAAGCGGATGTTCCTGCCCTTTGAACAGGAGGAGCAGGAGAACGGAAGCCGGGAAGGTACCGGACTCGGACTGTACATCTGCAAGAATCTTCTCGATATGCTGGGCGGCCGCATCCGCTGCAGGAGCAGGATCGGGCAGGGAACAGAGTTCATAATTTCGCTGCAGTACGAGCTGGCGACGGACGAACAGGTACTTCTCAGGCAGCAGAAGAGAGCCACCTATGAGGACCGGCTCCTCTACGGAAAGAACATCCTCCTCGCGGAGGACAACCGCATCAACGCGGAAGTCATCATGAAGTTCCTGCACCTGAAGGGCATCCGGGCGGAGCTTGCGAGGGACGGAGAAGAAGCGGTGGAGCTGTTCCGCGCCCACGGCCCCTACTACTACCAGGCGGTCCTGATGGATCTGATGATGCCGTCCAAGAACGGTCTGGAGGCGGCCCGGGAGATCCGGGAGTCGCTTCAGGAGGACGCAGGCAGTATTCCGGTCATCGCCCTGACGGCGGACGTCACGGCGGACGTGGAGGAGCGGATCCTGAAAGCAGGCATGCAGCAGGTGATCACGAAACCCATCGACAGCGATATTCTGTACCGGTGTCTCGCGGAGGAATTCCAGAAGCAGCTTGAAGCGAACAGGATAAAAGAAGACGAAAAAGACGACAGAAAAGACGAAGAAGAAACGGAATAAATAACGACATCATTGCAGACATTAGACAGAGGAAAGACAGATGGCAATACGCGAAGCTCTGAGGGAATTCGGCGCGGACCCGGAGGCGGCCATGCGCCGTCTGCTGGGAGATGAAAAGCTGTTTCATTCGCTTCTTGCGGAGTTTGGCAAGGACCCGGACATAATGAAGCTGGAACGCTGTCTCCGGGAAGGGGACAGATCCGGCGCCTTTCACGCGGCCCATAACCTGAAGGGAGGGGCGGCCGTACTGAGCCTGCGGCCGCTGGAGGCTTCCCTTTCACTTCTGACGGAGGACCTGCGGGAAGAGCCCGGCATGCCCTGGGAAGCTGATTATAAAAGCTTTCTGGCGGCACTGGATCGATACAGAAAGATTCTGGAGGAAAAAGAATGAAGCTGATGAAGACGGCAGCGGCAGCCGCTGTCCTGTGCCTTTTAACGACGCAGCCGGTTCTGGCGGTAACAGGCTGGCAGAGCGTCAAGGAACCCGGAAAAGTCACCACGTTCTATGAACTGGAGGACGGGACAAAAGCGAAGGACGGCTGGTACTGGCTGGACGACGACGGCGACGGCATATCTGAATGCTTTTACTTCGATGAGAACGGAGCCCTTCTTGTCTCCGGGACTGCGAAGGACGGCGCCCTGACAGACGAGAAGGGACGATGGATCCTGGAGGGAAAGGTTCAGATCCAGGGAGGAGCGGCTGACACGATATCGGATGGGGCCGGGAATTATACCACCCGTCTGGACGGCTTCCGGAACACCGCCGTACTTAGGGAAGTCAGTGATGCCGAGATCGACGCTTTCTACGCGGATTCCGTGATGGTGGGCGATTCCGTGATGCTCGGCTTCCGGAATTACACCATGAGGACCTCGGATCCCTTCCTGAAATCCATCGGGATCCTCTGCGCAGGAAGCTTCTCGGTGCATGAATCCTTCGACCCCGTTTCTTCCTCCAGCGTACACCCCATTTACCAGGGGGCGCAGCGCCCGGTGTGGGAGAGCATCGCAATGATGAGCAGGAAACATGTGTTCCTGTTCTTCGGCCTGAATGACATCGCGCTGGACGACAGCACGCCGCAGCTGTACCAGAAGCTTGTGGCAAATATCAAGGCAGCGTATCCGGAGGCGCAGATCAACATCATCAGCATGACCTACACCGCCGCAGGCGCAGGGAAAAAACGGCTGAACAACGACAATATCCGGAAGTTCAATGCCGAGATGAAGAAGATGGCTGCGGAAAACGGATGGGGATTTGTGGACATGGCAAATCCGCTTTCTGACGGCAGCGGGAACCTTGCCCCGGCTTACTGCAGCGACAAATACGTGCACCAGACGCCCGCGGCCTATCAGGTCTGGGTACAGGTGCTGAGACAATTCGCAAGAGAAATACTTCAGTACACGGAGGCAGAATGAGAAGCAAAAAGATCGTCGTGATCTCGCTGGCGGCAGCCCTGATGCTCGCCGCCTGCGGGGGAAAGAAGCCTGCGCCGGAGACCACGGCTGCAGCAGAGACAACAGCGCCGGCAGCGACGGCTGCGGCAGAGACGACCACCGCAGCGCAGACCACGGCTGCGGCGGAGACGGAAAAAGCCCAGGAGACGAAAGCTGCGGAAAGCGGCAGTGTGACGCCCCAGGAGCTGTACCAGGCGGCGGCAGCCGCCGGGAACCTCCCTGCAATGTTTGAAGCTGACGCGGACTACCTGTCCAACTACTACGGGATCAATCCATCCTTCCTGGACGGGTTCGTGTTCGCGGGCGCCGAGGATGCGGCACTGGCGGATTCCGTGGTGATCCTGAAGGCAAAGAATCCCGCCCAGGCGGCCATTCTTTCCGCAGCCCTGGAGACAGTGCGGGGGCAGAAAGCGGCGGAGATGAAAAATTATATCCCGGCCCAGTACGAAATCGTGAACAGCAGCTCCGTAAAAGTGCACGGAGAATATGTGTATCTCGTGATCTCCGAGCAGGCGGGCGCGATAGAAGACGCCATCGAGAAGCTGCTGGACTGACAGTATGGTATTCAGCAGTATTCCTTTCGTATTCTTTTTCCTGCCGGCTTGTCTGATCCTGTATTACGCAGCGCCTTTCCGGCTGAAGAACTATGTGCTGCTGTTCTTCAGCCTGCTGTTTTATGCCTGGGGCGAGCCGGTCTATATCCTGCTTATGCTGTTCGTCACCATGGTGGATTACACTGCGGGACGACTGATGGAGCGCGCAGGAAATCGGAAAATCGTGCTTATTTTAGCTGCCGGGACAGATCTTGCCTGCCTCGGCTTTTTCAAGTATGCGGATTTTTTTGTCCGGACAGTCAATGGAGTGCTGGAAGCTGCCAAAGGGACGACGCTCCCGCTTCCCGGAATCAGTCTTCCCATCGGGATCAGTTTCTTTACCTTCCAGTCCATGAGCTACACCATTGACCGCTGCAGGGGAGAAGTCCCGGAGGAAAAGAATTATCTGTCCTATCTGACTTATGTCTCCATGTTTCCGCAGCTGATCGCCGGTCCCATCGTGCGGTTCCGGACGGTGAACCGCGAACTGCATGAGAGAGCAGTGGACCGGGCATGTTTTGAGGAAGGGGTTCCGCGCTTTCTCAGGGGGCTGTTCCGGAAGGTGCTGATCGCGAACAATGTCGGCGCAGTCTGGGAACAGATCCGTGACCTGCAGGCGGCCGGCGGAGCGTCCGCGGCCACAGCGTGGCTCGGCGCAGTGCTGTTCACGCTTCAGCTCTATTTTGACTTCAGCGCTTACAGCGACATGGCGATCGGCATGGGGCGGATGCTGGGCTTTCATTTCCTGGAGAATTTCAACTATCCCCTGTCCGCGGTCAGCGTGACGGATTTCTGGCGGCGCTGGCATATCTCCCTTTCCACATGGTTCCGGGACTATGTCTATATCCCACTGGGCGGGAACCGCCGCGGGACTGCGGTACAGATCCGGAATATGTTCGTGGTGTGGTTTCTCACAGGACTCTGGCACGGCGCCTCCTGGAATTTCGTGATCTGGGGCCTCTATTACGGCGTCCTGCTGGCGCTGGAGAAGTTTGTGTGGGGAAAGGCGCTGGAGAAGCTTCCGCGCGTTCTCAGGCATCTGTACGCCTTCCTGATCGTGGTGTTCGGCTTCGTCATCTTTGTATTTGACGATTCCGCTGCCCTGAGGTCTTATCTTTCCACCATGTTCTGCCTCGGGACTGACGGGGGGAGCCTTCTGATTGGACATGAATTTTTCTGGTATTTCGGTCAGAATGCGGCGCTGATCCTGCTTTCACTGGTACTTTCCTTCCCGGTCTGGCCGAGGCTCAGGGAGCGTGTCCGTTTTCCGGCCGGAACAGTGGTCTTCTATGCGTGCCTGTTTCTTTTAAGCACGGCGTGGATGGTCAGCGAAACCTATAACCCGTTCCTCTATTTCCGTTTCTGAAGCAGATTCATGATGGATACATACAACAAAAGCACTGCCCGGTGGATCTCCGCCATAGCGGCAGGCATAACAATAGTTCTTTCAGCGGCATTTCTTCTGCTGCCGAAGGCAGAGTTTTCGGAGAACGAGAACCGGTACCTCCAGACATTTCCCGCCTTTTCTTTCCGGGACCTGAAGGAAGGCATCTGGACAGACCGGCTGATCTCTTACTTCTCGGATCACTTTCCTTTCCGGGACGCTTTTATGACCGTAAAGACGGAGACAGAGATTCTCCTCGGCAAGCGGGAGATCAACGGCATTTATATCGCGAAGGACGGCAGCCTGATCGAAGAGTACCGGCGCCCGGAGAACACGGAGAGAGTCATCCGGCAGATGGGCAAGTTTTCGGCCGCGGTCCTCGGACGCATGCAGGAGGAAAACAGGGCGCTGAACGTGACGCTGATGCTGGTGCCCACTGCGTCGGAGATCCTGCGGGAACAGCTGCCTGAGAATGCGCCGTTCCTCTCCCAGGAGGCAACAGCAGAAGAAATCAAAGAAGGTATCCGCAGTATCACAGAAGAAGCGGGCCTTCCTGAGGTAAGGACGGTTCTTCTAAAGGAACGGTTCCTAAAAAAAGAAAAGGAGCGCCTGGAAACGGAGAGCGGAGACCAGGAAAGCCGCCGTCTCTTCTACCGGACGGATCATCACTGGACGACTTACGGCGCTTATCAGGGATATCTTGGCTACTGCGAAACAGCCGGGATCCGCGCGCTTCCGGAGGAAGAATTTCAGCGAAGGGTGGTATCGGAGGAGTTCCGGGGGACCATCTGGTCGAAGCTGAACGACTCCCGCTTTCCGGGGGACCGGATCGAGATATGGGAAAGACAGGAGACATTTCCCGGGATCACGATGTATTATGATGATACAAAGGAGACAAAAGACACCCTTTACAATCCTGAGTGGCTTCAGAAAAAGGACAAGTACTCCATGTTCCTGGACAGCATCCATCCGCTGCTTGTGATCGCCAACGATCATGCAGATACGCCCCGGAGCCTTCTGCTGATCAAGGACAGCTACGCCAACTGTATGGTCCCCTTTCTTGCGGAGCATTTCAGGAAGATCTATGTGCTGGATACACGGTATTACAAAAAAGGCCCGTCCGCCCTGGTGGGAGAACACCCGGAGATCACGGACGTACTTCTGCTTTACAACATGAACACGCTGGATGCGGACACCGGCATCGGCGGCATTTACTAAGGAGGTAACACCATGGGAAGAATCTTTAAATTTCACTCTGACGTAGATACGGACCAGATCATCGCGTCCCAGTATCTATTGTATCCGTCCGTCGAAGAGATGGCTCCCCACACCTTTGAGTCCCTGGACGGTGCCTTTGCAGGCACGGTGCAGCCGGGCGACTACGTGGTAGCAAAGGAGAACTTCGGCTGCGGATCCTCCCGGGAACAGGCCCCCAGCGTGCTCAAAGCCCTCGGAGTAAAAGCGGTGCTGGCGAATTCCTTCGCACGGATCTTTTACCGCAATTCCATCAACATCGGCCTTCCCGTCATTGTCTGCAAAGACCTGCACGACCACGTCGAGGCGGGAGATGAGATGGAGCTGGATATGGCGGAGGGCGTGGTCCGCGTCAACGGGGAGACCTATTCCTGCACCCGTCTTCCGGAAAATCTGCAGGCGATCCTGAATCAGGGCGGACTGATCGCTTCCCTGGACAAGGACCAGCCTGAGGAAGATGCTGCGGATAATGCTGCCGCCGGTGAAGGAAAAGCCGCGGCGGAAGAGATCCGGCCCATGACGATCGCGGAGAAGATCGTCGCGGCAGCGGCAGGCAAGAAGGCCGTGCGGGCGGGAGATATCGAGACCGTGACGCTGGACAGGCTGATGTCCAACGACGGCACCACCCACCTCACCGTTGGCATGTTCGAGAAGCTGAAGAACCAGCGGATCGCAGATCTTTCGAAACTGGTCTGGATCGTAGATCACAATATCCCCTGTGATTCCGTGAAGACAGCGGCGTCCCAGAAAAAGATGCGTGATTTCGCGAAGAAGCACGGCATCACCTTCTATGAGGGCGAAGGCGTGTGTCATCAGGTGATGATGGAGAAGCATGTCACGGCGGGAGAACTGATCTTCGGCGCAGACAGCCACACCTGTTCCTACGGCGCCTTGGGCGCTTTCGGTACCGGCGTGGGATGCACGGACTATCTTTACGCCATGGTGACAGGAAGCTCCTGGGTCCTGGTGCCGGAGACGCTGCGTTTCAATCTGAAAGGGAAGCTGCCGGAGGGCGTCTCCGCGAGAGACCTGATCCTGACCATCATCGGCCGCATCGGAGCGAACGGCGCCAACTACAAGGCCATGGAATTCGGCGGCGAGGGAATGCATAGTCTCAGCATGTCCGACCGCATGTGCCTCTGCAACCTCTGCGTGGAGGCGGGGGCGAAGACCGGTCTCTGCGAGGTGGATGACATCACTCTCACTTACCTGAAGGAGCATGGAAGAGAGCCGAAATATACTTTCGTTCCGGACGAAGGCGCGGTCTACGCGGAGGAATACGAAGTGGATCTCTGCGAGATCACTCCGGTGGTGGCGAAGCCTCATTTCGTGGACAACGTGGTGAATGCGAAAGAATGCGCGGGCATCCACATCGACGAGGCGTTCCTCGGGTCCTGCAACAACGGACGGATCGAGGAACTGCGGACCGGCGCGGAGATCATCAAAGGGAAGAAGGTCGCCCCCGGCGTGCGCTTCCTGGTGGTGCCGGCCAGCCGTTCTGTCTATGAGCAGGCCGCGAAGGAAGGGCTTCTGGACATCTTTATGGATGCAGGGGCCATTATCATGAACCCGAACTGTTCTGTGTGCTGGGGCTCCTGCCAGGGCGTCATCGGAGAGGGCGAGACCCTCATCAGTACCGGGACCCGGAATTTCAAGGGCCGGGCAGGACATAAGGATTCCTTCGTGTACCTGGCAAGCGCCGCCACCGTCACGGCCAGCGCGGTGAAGGGCGAGATCTGCACAGCGGATATGCTGTAAGTACAGCAGAATTGTGATTCGGGACGCAGGGTCTGCTCTGTCGGTTTCACTGCGCTGCACATGGACGCCGCTTTGTGCTCCATAGGTGCGTGGTCGCAGTCGCGGCGCCATGCAGCTTGTGAAAACCTCCGACGCAGACATGCGCCCTCATCACAGCTTCTGCTGTTCGTACAGGCTGAATGAACATGCCGCATCCTATGCGGCATATATCAGTATCTGGAATGTTTGAAGAAGAGAAAGGACATTTGGATGGAAAAGTTTACTGGAAGGGTGTGGCTTCTGGGGAATGATATCGATACGGACATCATCATGCCCACGGAGTACCTTGCGTTTAAGACGATCGACGAGATGAAGCCCTACGCGTTTTCTCCGCTGCGGCCGGAGC
Source organism: Stomatobaculum sp. (assembly GCA_017449925.1). The sequence continues at coordinate 9,025 of JAFSYO010000136.1, read as the reverse complement.
TGGCGGCGAAGATAAAGCCGGGAGATATTATTGTGGCGGGAAGCAATTTCGGCTGCGGCTCCTCCCGGGAGCAGGCGCCGGAGGTGGTGAAGGCCCTGGGGATCCGCTGCGTCATCGCGAAGAGCTATGCCCGGATCTTTTTCCGGAACGCGATCAACAACGGCCTTCTTCTGATCGAGAACGGTGAGCTTGCGGACCAGGTGAAGGAAGGGGACGAGATCACGGTGACGGTCAATGAGAAGATCGAGTGCGGCGGGAAGGAATACCCCATCGTGTCCCTGCCGGAGAACCTGATGGAGATCCTGGATGCGGGAGGCTTGGTGAAAGCCATGCGGAAGCGGAACGGACTGGAAGAGTGAAAAGTACAGGGCACGGAGAGTAACGAATATGGGAAAAACGATCATAGAGAAAATTATCGCGCACAATACAGGCAGGGACGTGAAGCCCGGGGATATCGTGACGGTGAAGGTGGACCAGGTGATGTGCGACGACATCATGATGCCGTTCATCGTCTCCAAGTTTGAGGAGATGGGATTCAAAAAGGTCTGGGATCCGGAGAAGGTGGTGGTGATCTGCGACCACCTGGTGCCGGCGAGCCAGGTGGACGACACGAGAGCTTACCGGATCAGCTGCGATTTCGCGGCTGCCCAGGGCCTGCCGGAGAAGAACCTGCACCGCTCCGACGGCATCTGCCACCAGCTGATGACGGAGGCGGGTCATGTAAAGCCGGGCGATGTGGTGTTCGGAACCGACAGCCATACGACGACTTACGGCTGCGTCGGCGCCTTTTCCACCGGGATCGGCTACACCGAGATGGCAGGAATCCTGGGAACAGGAGAGCTGTGGATCCGCGTCCCCGCGACCATCAAGGTGAAGATCAACGGGAAGCTTCCGGAGAACGTCATGTCCAAGGACGTGATCCTTAAGATCATCGGCGACCTGACGGCTGCCGGCGCCACCTATAAGATCCTGGAGTTCTGCGGCGATACGGTGAAGGAGATGTCGAATTCCTCCCGGATGACCATGTCCAACATGGCCATTGAGGCGGGGGCCAAGGGCGCGCTGTTCACGCCGGACGAGAAGACTGCGGAGTACTGCGGTATCGAACTGAACGATTACCAGAAGAGCCTGTACGGAGACGAAGACGCCGTCTATGACAAGGTGATGGAGTACCGGGCGGAGGACTTTGTCCCGGTGATGGCGGTTCCCTCCAACGTGGACAACGTGCAGCCTGTGGACAGCCTGGGCGATGTGGCAGTGGACCAGGTGTTCCTCGGTTCCTGTACCAACGGCAGACTGGAGGACCTGATGGCGGCCGCCGAGGTCCTGAAGGGAAAGAAGACGGCTCCCTTTGTGAAGCTGATCGTGACCCCTGCCAGCAGAAAGGTCTGGAAGGAGGCTCTGGACAACGGAACCCTGGACATCCTTTCCGAGGCCGGCGCCATTATCACTCATCCTTCCTGCGGGCTCTGCTGCGGCCGCACCGGCGGGATTCTGACGGACAACGAAGTGGTGGTCGCCACCAACAACCGCAACTTCCTGGGCCGCATGGGAACGTCCAAAGTGAAAATATACCTCGCCTCCCCGAAGACCGCGGCGGCCTGCGCCATCGCGGGAAAACTGGTGCACGCGTAAAACGAATATTATTCTTTTTGGAAAAAGCTCCGGAAATTTTTGGCTCCGGGGCTTTTTTAGCGGCCGCTTTGTTAATTTTGTGACAATACTGTGCTTATCTGTATTATATACTTAAGCCATAAAACGAAGACACCGCAGGGAGCGGTGAGACAATACTAAAAATAAAATGAGAGGTAAAATATAATGATTATCAATGCAATTCTTCTTACGCTTGGACTTGTAGGCATTCCGGCGATGATCTGTGTTCACACTGAAATGACTTGCGGTGCTGCCGCCTGAAAAAAGCTGGATAAACAGGAAGACGTCTTCAGGAATGAGGACGTCTTTTTTCTATTCAGGAGCATTTTAGGAACATATAAATTCTGTTATTATGATAATGTATTATTTTTGAGGAGGATGCGAAAATGAAATATATGCAGAATCTTGGAAAGGCGATCATGCTTCCGGTGGCCTGTCTGCCACTCTGCGGCATCCTGATGGGCATCGGGTATCTGCTGTGCCCTGCATCCATGCAGGGCGGCGCGATCAGCGGCCTCGGACCCACTGTCGGGATGTTTCTCGTCAGGGCAGGAGGAGCGCTGATCGACAATATCGCGCTGCTGTTCGCGGTGGGGATCGGCGTCGGCATGTCCGACGACCAGAACGGGACAGCCGCAGTTACTGCGCTGGTTTCCTGGCTAATCATCACCCTGCTTCTGCAGGCGGATTTCGTCGTGAAACTCCTGCCGTCCATCGCGGAGAACCCCTTTGCCGTGCTGGCATTTCAGAAGATCCAGAATCCCTTCATCGGCATCCTGGCCGGGCTGATCGGAGCGGAGAGCTACAACCGCTTTAAAAATACCTCCCTGCCGGAATGGCTTGCCTTCTTCAGCCGAAGGAGAAGCACGGTGATCGTATCCGGTCTTGTCTCTGTGGCTGCGGCGGCGCTTCTGTTCTTCGTGTGGCCGGTCCTTTTCGGCGCGCTGGTCCGGCTCGGGCAGTGGATCGCGGGACTCGGCGCAGTCGGCGCCGGTATCTACGCGTTCCTGAACCGGCTGCTGATTCCTCTTGGGCTGCATCACGCCTTAAACAACGTTTTCTGGTTCGATACTGTCGGGATCGGAGACCTGACTCATTTCTGGGCTGGGCAGACCAGCGAGGACGTGGGCTGGTCCCTCGGCATCTACATGTCAGGTTTTTTCCCCTGCATGATGTTCGGTATACCCGGAGCTGTACTGGCGATGATCCAGTGCGCAAAGAGCAGCCGCCGAAAGGCTGCCGTCGGTATCCTGGGCTCCGCTGCGGTCTGTGCCTTTGTCTGCGGAATCACGGAACCCTTCGAGTTCGCTTTCATGTTTACCGCGCCCTGGCTCTATGTGATCTACTCGCTTCTATACGGGATCTTCACTTATGTGACAGCGCTGGTCGGATTCCGGGCGGGCTTTTCCTTCTCCGCCGGAGCGACGGATCTGCTGTTTTCTTCATCTCTCCCGGCAGCTGCAAACACCTGGATGATCATTCCTCTGGGCCTCGCGGCTTTTGTCGTGTTCTATCTGACTTTCCGCTTCCTGATCTGGAAATTCGATCTGCCCACGCCGGGCAACGAACCGGAGGAGCCGGCTGCGGACAATGCTGCGGCTGAATCCTCTGTTCCGGCAGAAGAGAAGGAGAGTGCAGCCGCTGCTTCTGCGGATCAGTCTAAAACTGCATCGGCCGCTCCGGCGGAAAAGGCGGAGATCGTAGAGGGCGTCGACGTCACTGCTCTGCTGAAGGGACTTGGCGGCAGGGAGAATATCCTTTCGGCGGACAACTGCGCCACCAGGCTGCGCACGGAGCTGAAGGACGTAAGCCTCATGAATGAGCAGACGCTGAAGGGCGCCGGCGCGAAGGGCGTCATCAAACTCGGGAAAAACAGTGTGCAGGTCATCATCGGACTGAAGGTGCAGGCCGTGGCGGACGCCGTACGAAGCCGCCTCAAATAAAACCAGGCAGAGAAAAATACCGCACAGATTCGGACATTGAATCTGGGCGGTATTTTCGTGTTACAAGATCTTGCACATGCCGTCAGCCATAGGTTTTTGTATAAATCGCGGCAGCCTCCCACTGGTGGTCTCCTTCAAAGAAGAGGCCGTGGGTGTACAGCGTCTCTCCGACGATGGTAATATATCCTTCATCATTCAGGTCGCTTTCATGGCAGTATTCGCTGCAGCCGCTGATCATGAAGGTCGCCTGGTCCGTCCGGCCCTGCTCCTTGTCGTAGGCGTAGTCTCTGGTAAGAAGAGCGGTACGTACGTCTCCTTCTTCGTCCTTGGTCACCGCATAGTGATCCTTGTCGATCTTCGTAAGGGTGAACATTCCTTCCCAGGTCTGGCCGTTCTGGAAGTGATAGGTGCCGCTGTAGTCCTCTTCATAGGCGCCGAAGCTGCTGGTGTAGACGATATTGCTGTTATTGATGTGAGAAACGTCCCGGAGGCCGTATTTCTGCCTCAGGGCATTCACGCCGGCAGCGTTTTTGATCGCTGCAAAAGCGCCGGCATGGGAGTTTTCCAGATCCAGGTAGGTCCCGCCGTAATTACCGGAGCGGTACCGCAGCATGCCGTAATAACCGTTGTGCTCTGTTTCCAGGCTGTAGTAATTCCCTGTCCCGTCCTGTACCAGTCCGTCAGTGATCATGTTGCCCCACTCATCCAGCAGATACCAGACATCTTTCCCGTTTTCCGGCACGGCATCATCACAGAGCCATGCATTGGTCACTCTGTTGCCGGCATTGTCCTCAATGTACCAGCTTCCGTCCGAGGATTGCTTCCAGAAGGGGGAGAATGAGGCTGCGCAGGCAGGAATTCCGGCGGCAGCGGACAGCAAAGCCGCCAGGACAAAGGTGATTAAAATACGTCTTCTGTTCATCAGGGCTCCTTTCATTTGTCTCCGCTTAGTTTTGCGGATCATTCTTTCCGGTTCTATTGTAACACGAAACAGATCCTGTCCGAAAAAAAAAACACGGCCGTGGAATCACATGATTCCACGGCCGTACATTGTATCATGGGTCGTTCCCGGTTTCGTTTTACACTTCCAGCTCGCCGCTGCAGATCCGCTTGCCGGACTTGCGGTCGAAGAGCATGACCTTCGCGGAGTTGAAGGCGACTTTCACTTTGGTGCCGATCTTGAAGATGTCGGAGCCGAAGACAACGCCGGTAAGCAGGAAATCGCCGACGCGGATCTTCAGGGTGGTCTCCATACCGGTGGGCATGACGCCGTAGATCTCGCCGTCCAGGCCCTTGCCGGACTTGATGTCGATGAACTCCGGACGGACGCCGATAAGAAGATCCTTGTTGGTCATCTTGTCAGGCTCGTAAGACCAGAGCTCGTCGTCCACGACGCGGGACAGCTGGTACGCGAAGGCCTCGTCCTTGTTGCCTTTTTCCACATAACCCGGCTGCTGGGCCTTGATCTTCAGGGCCTCAGCATCGGCTGCCTTGTCGGCTTCGCGCTTGTCGAACCATGCTGCCAGATCCAGCTTCTCTGCCGGACGGAACACAGCTTTCTGTCCGCCGAGGAGGGTCAGGCCGATGGAGCCGTCCGCCGCCTGGGCTGCCTTCGGATCATCGGAGGAAGCGTCGGCCTCGATGAAGTTGATGGAGGGGTTGCCGACGAAGTCAGCGACGAAGGTGTTGGCCGGCTCGTCGTAGACCTTCAGCGGCACTTCGTACTGCTGCAGGACACCGTTGTTCACCAGGCAGATCTTGGTGGCAAGTGTCATAGCCTCCATCTGGTCGTGGGTGACGTAGACGAAGGTGGAGCCGGTCTCCACATGGAGACGCTGCAGCTCGTAGCGCATCTCCAGACGGAGCTTCGCGTCCAGGTTGGACAGCGGCTCGTCCATGAAGAGGACAGTGGGTTCGGGAGCCAGCGTACGGGCGATAGCCACACGCTGCTGCTGGCCGCCGGAAAGCTCTGCAGGATAGCGGTCCATGAACATTCCAATCTTAACGATACGGGACACGCGGCGCACCGCAAGGTCGATCTCCTCCGGAGAGAGCTTGCGCTCTTCGGTGACCACCTGGCCGTCCTTCACGAATTCAAACTTCTCGTTGAGACCCTGGCTCTTCACCGCGTCCTCGACCTTCTTCTTCAGAGCGGCCGCCTCCGCGGAGACGTCCTTGCCGCTCTCGATGTGATAGTCGTAGAGCTTCTTCGCGGTGGGCATGGAGATGATGAAGCTGTCGATCAGCTTGATCAGGGCGCGCTTCTCGTCGATCTTGCCGTCTTTGTCCCGGCAGTCCTCCACGATCTTCTTCACGTCGCCGGGTTTCTCAAGGCAGCGGGCCAGGTCCGCGGCGGTCTTCGTCTCGAAGTCCACCTTCGGCATGACTTCCTTTACATTGTAAAGGCCGAAGGAGATGTTCTGCTGCACTGTCATGTTGGGCCACAGAGCGTAGTTCTGGAAAAGGAAGCCCACTTTTCTCTTGTTGGCGGGAATGTTGATGCCTGCGTCGGAATCGAAGACGACGCGGTCGCCGATGGTGATCTTTCCGGTGGTCGGGGTCTCAAGGCCGGCGATCATACGCAGAATGGTCGTCTTGCCGCAGCCGGAAGGTCCCAGCAGCGTGATAAATGCATTGTCCGCGATGTCCATGGAGACATCGTCGGTTCCGTAGAATTTACCCCAGCGTTTTACGACATGTTCCAGTTTGATTTCCGGCATAATTAACCTCCGATTCCTTTGTCGAGGCTTGCGCCCGTGACTTTATTGACGATGGTGTTGCAGATCAGGATGGTGATGATGAGGATCAGGTTGATACCACTGGAGAATGCGTACAGACCCATCTCATCGAAATAGTCCAGCGTGGTGCTGAGGATGAAGCCCTGCACGCAGAGCAGCATGAACAGCGACAGCTCACGGAGGCAGGTCATGAAGGGAAGCAGGTATCCGCTGATGATCGAGGACTTCTGGATCGGGATGATGATGCGGGTCATTCTCTGGATCCACGGAATGTTCAGAATGATGGCGGATTCTTCAATTTCGCCCGAGAGCTGCAGCATGGAGTTCAGCGAAGCCCTGGAGGCGAAGGGGATATACTTGATGGTACCGACGATGATCAGCAGCCAGTAAGTATTGAAGAGGTTGATGTACTTGTTGGAGAACAGGATGAAGAACGCTACGCCGACGGCGATGGAGGGCATCAGGTAGGGAAGGAATGCCACCGCGTTCACATAGTTCGCGAGCTTGCCGCGGCGGTCTTTGGAGACTGCGTATCCGATCATGGTGCCGATGGTGCCGGCCAGGAGCGAGCAGACCACGGAGACGAAAAGCGTTCCCACAAAGGCGGTGCGTATGGTGTTGTTGTACAGAATACCCATCTGGCCGTACATGCCGTTCTCCGTGACGTTCTCCGCGGTGATCCACCACTTGGTGGTGAGGTTCGCCACATCTCCCGTGTACAGGAAGGAGTAGTCGCCGGGGTTCGGCAGGAAGGTCTCAAAGGCAAAGCTGACGATGGGGAAGATCGATGTGAAGAAGGTGAAGATCACCAGGATCAGTGCGATCACATACCGTCCGGTCTTTCCCAGGTTGATCTTGGAGATCTGCCCGGACTTGCCGGTGACCGTGGTGTAGTTCTTCCGGCTGGTAAGGGAGATCTGGTTCAGCAGCATGATACCCACGCCGAATATCATCATGATGATAGCCAGGATGGATGCCTCGCCCGTGTACTTGGAGTTCATGGACACGTACTTCGTGGAGAGGGTGGAGAGTCCCAGATAATGGGGGACCGGGTAGGAACCCATGGCGGAACCGAACACCAGAAGGATGGTGGACAGGATCGCGGGCTTGACCATAGGAAGCGTGATCCGGGTCATGATCTTCCACTTGGGAGTATCCAGGATGGTAGCTGCCTCCTCCAGGTTCGCGTCCATGTTGCGGAAGATGCCGCCGATCAGGATGTAGGCGAAGGGGGCGTAGTGCATACCCAGCACCAGGAGGGACGGGAAGAGGCCTTTGCACCACCAGATCGGCATGCATATGCCGGTGGTGGCGGCCAGAAGTCCGTTGGAGGTTCCCGTCACAGCGTTGGAGTTGAACATGTGCTGCCACACGACAGCCAGGGTCCACTGCGGCATGATGTACGGGAAGATGAAAATGGAGCTTAAGTACTGCTTCCAGGCCAGGTTGGTCCTGGTCACCAGGAAAGCCATAATGCCGCCGAACACGATGGAAACGATGCAGGTACCCACTGCCAGCCAGACCGTGTTCATAAGCGGTGTCCAAAGGTTGGTTTTCGCAAGCTTGGATGTGAAGAGATCCGTGTAGTTCACCAGGGTGTAACCCGCCGACTTCCCCGTAAGATGCGCGTCGATCGTACCAGGATGGATCTGGAAGGTATCCTGGATAATAGCGATGATGGGGGCGAAGGTGGAGAAGGTAAGGACGATACCCATCAGAACAAGGATCACATTATGCGGCTTGGAAAAATACGTCCGGATCTTGTTCCGGCGGATCGTTGCGGCATCCGCCTTTACGGAAGTGTTTTGTGCCATAAGGTGCTCCCTCCTCTTAAAAATGCTCCGGACGGGTTTTAACTCGCCCGGAGCACGTCTGTCTGCTGCCGAACCGCTTACTGTGCGGTGTACTTGTCCAGGACCTCGATCCAGGAACCGATGCCGAACGCTGCGTCAGCGCAGTACTGAGGATCCTCGAGGACCAGCTTGCCCTCGCCTGTCCACCAGTCGTAGCCGCGGTCGTTCTTAGCTGCGAACTTCACAGTGGTGCCGTCTTCTTCCATACCGCCGATGGAGTGGTGGTACTCAGCCTCGTTCTCCTCTGCGACCTTCGGGTTCGCGGAGTAGCCGCCCATGTCCTTGCCCCATGCGGAGAAGCCGTCCTTGGTGCAGGTCATGTAAGCGATGAATGCGCAGGCAGTCCACGGAAGCGGGCTGTTGTCGGTGACGAAGAGATAGTGGCAGTAGCCGTAGCCGCCGATGCCCTGGTAGCCGTCTTCATAGGCAGCGACCTTGACGTTATTGACGGAGACAGAAGCGGACTCTTCAACAGAGCGAAGCTTGGAATACACGAGAAGGCCGAACTGATCGGTAGCGGACGCATCGACAAGGGTGTTGCAGATGGGGCCGTCATCGGTCTGAGCGTTGTAGCTGCCGACCCAGAGCTTGATCCATGCGAGGGAGTAAGCGGCGTCATCGGAGAGGCCGAACTCTTCAGCGACAGCCTTGCACTCGTTGATGGTGGGCTGGAAGTATGCCTTCTGGTCATCCGGAAGAGCATCGAAGGCTTCCTTCATCCATGCGGCGTAGTCGTCTCTGGTCAGCATATACAGGAAGTTCTTTCCGACGATTTCGGAGTCGATTCCCATGAATAAGCCGTGTTCACCATACGCTACGAAGTCCCAGCAGTTATCAT
>JAFSYO010000135.1 GCA_017449925.1 Stomatobaculum sp. | reverse complement strand
GCAGCGATCCGGACGCCGCTTTGGGCTCCATGAGACCGTTGGGTCGCCGTCGCGGCGCCGCGCTGCTTGTGAAACGTTCCGGCGGGAACGATTTGTCCTTCGGGCACGCGTCCTTCTATTTCTTGCCGTTTCTTTGCAGATTTTCATGGTATACTATAGTAAGAAATAGCGAAGAAGAAGAGAGAATTACAAAGACTTTTTCCAGGAAACATATAAAACGACAGAATAATCAATAATGCCACAAGGAGGACACTATGAATTCGATCGTTATTTACTGCTCCCAGACAGGGACAACTGAAAAAATTGCCAAAAAGATCGGAAGAGATACCGGCAGCGCACTGATCAAGGTGGAACCGGATATTCTGTACGGTTCGTTCTTCCAGACTGTGAAGCGGGTCATCTCAGACCAGCGGAAGGGTATTGTCCCCGGATTTGTAACCGATATCCCGGATCTGCAGGACATTGACACTGTCTTTGTAGGCTATCCCATCTGGGCGGGCGATGTCCCCGGCTTTATGCAGGAATTCCTGAAGGTCTGCGACCTGGAAGGCAAGAAAGTGATCCCCTTCGCCACCTCCAAAATGACGGATATGACGGCTTCCTTAGACACCCTTGCTGCCATCTGTGACGGTGCCCCGGTCCTGGAGCCTTTCTTCTACGGCGTGATGAAGCGCGACCGCTATGCGGACTGGCTGGAAGCAGTGAAGAACCTGCCGGAGAAAGCGGAAGATCTTTTCTGTGAAGATATAGTGGAAGATGAATTTGTGGAAGAGGCTCTTGAAGAGGAAGAAGTGGCACCTGTCTGCGAAAAGGCTGCTGAGGAAGCGGCTGCAGAAGAAAAAGAAGAAGCAGAAGAGGCCTGAGGTGAAGATCAGCATCCTGACAGTCTGCCCGGAGCTGTTCGACAGCTTTCTTCATTCTCACGAGGTGAGAAGGGCAGCAGAGCGGAGCGGCGCAGAGGTGGAAGTCGTTGATATCCGGGAATTCTCGCCGGGAAGCTTCCGTCACATCGATGACAGCCCTTGCGGCGGCGGCCGGGGCATGGTGCTCCGCTGCCAGCCGGTGGTGGACGCCATCGAGGCGGTGAAAGGAAAAAAAACGGGGCCCGATGCGGCGGCTGTCAGAACGATCCTGCTTTCCCCGGCCGGATCCCTCTATGACCAGAAAAAAGCCCGGGAGCTGGCGGATGTGGACCATTTGATCCTGGTGTGCGGCCATTACGAAGGTTTTGACGCGCGGATCTACCCATATGCGGATGAACTGGTTTCTGTCGGAGACTATATTCTTACCGGCGGGGAGCTGCCGGCAATGATGATCGCGGATTCTGTGCTGCGGCTCCTGGAGGGGAACCTGAAGGAAGGCGGCGCAGGAGAGGAGTCCTTTGAGAACGGGCTTCTGGAGTACCCTCAGTACACGCAACCTGCGGAATTCCGGGGCGCGAAGGTCCCGGAAGTGCTCCGTTCCGGAAATCATGAAGAGATCAGGAAATGGCGCCTGAAAATGTCACTGAAAGAGACTCTGGAGCGAAGGCCGGAGCTTCTGGAAGGACGGAAGCTCACGGAGGAGGAAGAGAAGCTTCTTGAAGAATTGAAGAATAAATGAAACGATGAGTCTGCCGCACTAAGCAATCAGCGCGGCAGACTTTATTTTGTCCGCGACATACGAAAACCAATAAACAGAGATTTTCGTATGTCATATATTAAAGTGGAAGAGGGTATCGTAGCAGAAATTTTGCTTTGAAACCCATATTCTGACATACACAATCAATAAAATAACTGTCTTCGTATGTCAGGATTCCAGAATAAATCAGCTATATAAGAAAAATCATATAGCGGCGACATACGCAACGCTCATATTTTCAAGTTTCGTGTGTCAAAGAAATGGAACTGCAGAGGAGTATACCCCTGGGGGGTATGATGAAAAAGGGACTACAAGGACAAATCACAAAAAGAACTTGAAAATGAGATTAAAAAAAGAACAAAAAAGGAACTGTCGTACTAAGTAATTAGACAATTCCTTTTATTTTTTGTACTGTTAATGCTGGACCTTCTCACCCAGCAGTTTGTCCAGCTGGGTACGGAGATTGTTCAGTCCTTCTGCATGCAGGCGCTGGTTGTTTTTTGTCACCCAGTTTTCTTCTTCGAACTCCAGCTGATATGTGTGGCCGTCCGCAAAGGTGAACAGAAGGAAATCGGAATAGTCGTCCACGGCATAATCGACTGCTTCTCCGATCTTGATGTTCTGGATCGCTTCGACGATGTTTTTTATTACCTTAGGATCCTTAGTTTCTTCCTGCTCGCTGTAGGACCACATGCGGTTATAACTCAGAGATACCGGCATTTCTGTTTCCGGCCAGAGTTCCGGAATCGCGGTCTGGTCTGCTGCAGCTGCAGCAGAGGAAGCCGCGGTGGTGGTTTCAGCTTTGGAAGCGGGGGGAGCAGCGGTGGTGCTTTCGGCTTTGGTCTCAGCTTTGGCGGCGGGAGAAGCCGTGGTGGCTGCCCTGGCGGAACTTCCGGATGAACAGGCGGACAGAGCAAAGGAAAGGATCAGAAAAAGAATCGTGCCTGCGGCAATTGTACGCTTCATATACATTTCCTCCGGTTCATTTACAGTATCTGTTGTGTTAGAATAAAAGTCGATCAAAACCCTTACACCAGTATAACACAACAGGAGATAATCCATGGAAAAAATACAATGCACTAACTGCCAGGCGCCTCTTGACTGGGACGGTCACCAGGAGCTTCTTACTTGTCCATACTGCGGCACCCGGTTTGATATGCGGGAGCACATCCGTAAACAGGGCGGCGGCCAGGTCGAAGTCCTGCAGGACTGCATCGGCCGCGGGACCGTTGCCGCGATTCCTTGTATCATACAGGATGCGAACGGCGCCTGCTTCCTGCAGTGCTATGTGCCTTCCGGATGGCAGATCCGCTGCGGCAGTTCAGGCCCGGATTTCGGGGATCCGTCGAGGGACGGCGTACACCTCAGCACCACTATGATGGATCCCGAGGAGAAAGCTTTCATGGTCATCCGCACGAAGCAGACTGTCCGTCACGTGGAGCCTTCTTTTATGAACCAGAACGGCCGGCGGTATTTGAATACCGCCGGTGTCCAGTACGGTCAGGGCGGCCTTGAGGGGACCGAGCGCAGCGCCGCGGAGTACGAGGACGAGATGTTCAGTTATATTTTCCGGAACAGCCCGCCTGAGATCCGCCTGTTAAAAGAAGAGGACGCGGACGATACCGAGAAGAAAACACAGCAGCAGATCATTTCCATATGCCAGAGCAAGGGCCTTACCGCCTCCGCCGACTGGAAGCGGCGCTGGTATCTTCTCCGGCATCCGGACGGCAGGGAGCAGAATGCTGTCGCGGAGACCAGGATCGTGTCCTATGAGAGGATGAGCCAGGCAGGAGCCCCGGGCAACATGGGCGGCGGCATGTTCGGCGGCGGGAACATGGGCGGAATGCTCGGCGGTCTCTTCGGAGAAGGGAGCAAGCTGTCGGAGATGCTGGAAAGCGGTGTGAAAAAGGTACAGAATGCTTTCCGCCAGCGGTTCTGGGAAGTGCAGTACGAATTTGTTCTTGTCGCGGACAAGGACGTTGCCAACGCGTGTCTTCCGGAATACTGGAAGGTGCGGTCCTCTGTAAAGTACCTTCCTGCTTTTGAGCAGTACCGGCAGAAGAATCTCCAGTACGTGCAGCAGTGCCTGAACCAGATGGCGGCGGACCGGGCGGCTTCCAATCAGCGCCGGATGCAGATGATGATGGATACCCAGCAGCAGATCCACAACACCATGAGCGAAATGCAGGCGTCGGCTTCCGCATCCCACGACCGGGTCGCTTCCCAGTGGTCAGATTACATGGGCGGAAGCGGCGGATACGGAGACGCCGGGGGAGCTGGCTCCCCGGTCTCTTCCATGGACCGGGTACGGAATCTCCAGTCTGAGATGATCCGGGAAGTCGATACCTATTACGGCAATGACGGGGAGGTCTACGAGGCTTCCACTTCCTACGACAAGGTGTATCAGGGGAATCAGGACCACGATACCTTCGTCGGGACTTCCGGCACAACGTGGGATCCCGGGGTCGATTTTGACGAGCTGAATAAGACCGGCGGAAACTATTAAAACATTGACCGTGTCCCGGCACTGAAATAAGATGCCGGGACACGGTCAGAATTTTCTATAAGAGTTCAGCGCGGCCTCAGTCGTGCCGGGTGTCGTCGGTGTAGCACTCGCAGAAGCGGGCGGAGAAGGAGGGCTCCTCCCCGGCCAGCTGCAGGTGGGGAAGGGCGCCGAATTCCGTGACGCGGAAGGCGGCGATGCCTTCCCTGCGCTCCTCCGTGTAGATAGTAGTGATGGAGGAGGGCAGCATGCAGAACCCGTGCCACAGCGGTATGGGCGAGCTGTTCAGCATATGGCTTAAGATCACTGCCGCGACGCCGAAGTGGCAGAAGAGGGCGATGCAGTCGTGATTCGGCTGAAGGGCGCGGTATAAGTGCCCTTCTTTTTTATAGCCGTGCTTCAGAAGAAGAGCGTCAATGCCTTCGCAGACGGCATCATACTTTTCCCGGACATCGGATTCCGCCATGGGCTTCGGGTTCATCCAGGTCTTTTCACAGAAGAAATCATCCTCGGGATCCAGGTCCTGGGGGAGCCAGTCCCAGGCGATGGTGGGGTGATCTGCATCGGGGCGCGGGACTTTCGCGTTGAATTCCCGGAGCCAGGGAAGAGTCTCCGAAGTAATGCCGAGGGCGTCCAGGACGTAAGACGCGGTCTTCCGGGCGCGGCCAAGGGGAGACTGGTAGGCGGCATCGATCCGGAAGTCCTTTTCTCTGGCCTGCTTTGCAAACCACTCCGCCAGGAGGCGGGCTTCCTTTTTTCCTGCTTCGGTGAGACCATCGATTTCGTAGTCGGGATCAGCGTGCCGGATGATCAATATTTTCATAAAACTGCGTTCCTCACTTTGCAAGACTGCCGTAACCGGCAACTGCCTCGTCTATGGTCATTGCGCCTGTTCCGACCCCGTAGACCGCCTGCCTGAACTGTTTGACGGCATCATCCGTCAGACCGAATTCTTCCGGCGACAGGAGGCGGGATTCCGGAACGCTTCCGAATGCAGCATAGATGCTGTTAAAGGACAGGTCTTTGGTCGGCGACATAAGGCCTTTGTTCTGCGCCATTTCGCTCAATTCTCTTGAAGTGATAAGGAAGCGCATGAATTCGTTGGCTATGTCCAGATCAGGACTTTCTTTGTTGACAGAGAACTGCAGATTCGGCAGGTCAAGGAAATAAGCTCCGTCGTCCGACATGGGAACAGGGACAAAGGTATATTTAAAGGGCTTGGCGGTAAATGCCTCGGAGCGGCTTTCCCGTTTCTTTGTTCCGGAAACGGTATCTCCGGAACAGGTCATCATGGGTACGTCGCCTTCGAAGAATCGGAGGATGACGGCTTCATAGTTGTTTTCGATCGCTGCGCAGGCGTCAAGATCCGTACATCCGTCCTTCAGGAACTGTTCCATCTTCTCAAGGGCCGGCCGCATATACTCGCCGGCTGAGGGATCAAGGGCATTCAGCTTTTTGACTGCTTCAGCATCATTCGCCACAGTTCCGCAGAAGAAGGGATAGAGCAACGCAGTGAAGATCGATGTCGTTTCCTCTTTGCTGAAGCCCATGACCGGGCTTTCATAGCCCTTTTCACGGAACGCTTTGCAGACTGACACCAGTTCTTCATAGGTCGTAGGAACGCTCAGGCCTTCTTTTTCGAAAAGATCGTTGTTCACGAGCATGCCGTAGGTGTTTGAGAAGACCGGGACCATGGGAAGGGTGCCGTCCTCTGTTTTCAGTATGATGTTGGGGCGGATGCAGTCCAGGTCCAGGCCCAGGGCAGGATCAGCCAGATTCTCGGCGTGGTCAATAGCTTCTTTGTACTGCTCCCGGCCGTACATCCAGGAATAATTGACATAGATGTCGGGGGCATCGTTTCCCTCCAGGACCATGCAGATCATGTTGTTGTAGTCATCGATCTTCGTGAAGACCATCTCCACATTGGGATAATACTTGTTGAAGCGGTCGAATTCGGCTTCCAGAGCCTCAAAGTTGCTGTATCCGCCGGAAACGCTGATGTGACAGCTGGCAGAAGTATCCAGAGACGGCTGGAAGTCTTCCTGTTTTCCGGCCTCCTGCTTCTGGGCCTCCTGTTTCTGCGGCTCCTGCTTCTGGGCCTCCTGCTTCCCGTCTTCCTGCTTCTGGGTCTCCTGTTTCTGGGCCTCCTGCTTCTGCGGCTCCTGTTTCCCTGCACCGCATGCGGTCAGGCCCAGGACCATCATCACTGCTAAAAACACACACATCTTCTTTTTCATTGGCGTTTTTTCTGCTCCTTTATTTTTCGTATCTCTTTGATAACTAATTTGATATCTACGGGCTTTGCGATATGCCCGTTCATTCCGGCGTTCAGGCATTCCGTGACATTTTCGGAAAACGCGTCGGCCGTCATGGCTATGATCGGGATGGAGGATGCCCACGGATCCTCCAGTTTTCTGATGGCTCTTGTGGCGTCAAGACCGTTCATCTCAGGCATCTGCACGTCCATGAAGATCAGCTCATAGCTTCCTTCTGCCGCCTTGCTCAAAGTTTCTACGCAGATACGGCCGTTTTCCGCCCGGTCGGCAGTGATGCCGAACATACCGAGCATGGCGGATATGATCTCCCAGTTGATATCGTTGTCTTCGGCAACAAGGATGTGAAGTCCTGCCAGGTCGGAGTAATCATCCTCGGGCTCAACAGATTCCGGCTCTTTTCCGATCAGGCTGTGGATCTTGTCATAGAGCGTGGAACGGAAGAGCGGTTTGCTGACAAATCCGTTCGCTCCTGCCTCTTTTGCCACATCCTCAATATCCGACCAATTGTAGGAGGAGACCAGCAGGATCGGGATATTTGCCTCCACTTCCGCGCGGATCCTCTGTATCGTCTCGACCCCGTCCATGGCTGGCATTTTCCAGTCCAGAATGACGACGCCGTAATCCCTCCCGGTCTCATGCCGGCGGACGATCATGCCGAGTGCCTCCAGGCCGCTGCGGGCCTGCTCCACTGTGGCGCCGAGAGATTCAAGGCTGTCAGTAGCCGTTTGCAGCAGGATCTCATCATCGTCGACCACCAGGACGTCGATGGCATCAAGCTGCATATCATCCCTCTGCCGGTCGGCAACGGGGATATCCAATGTGATGGTAAAGGTGGTTCCTTTTCCCTGCTCACTCTGACAGTCGATCGTTCCGCCCATCAGATCGATCATCTGCTTTGTAATGGCCAGGCCGAGGCCGGTGCCCTGAATGCTGTTGACACGGCTGTCTGTCTGACGGGAGAAGGGCTCATACATGGTTTTCATGAACTCAGGGCTCATCCCGATGCCAGTATCAGCTACTTTATAGACCAGTTTTACGCAGCCGGGCTTGGTGCTTTCTTCCTCGCGCATGTCCACACTGACCCGCCCGCCGGGTTCTGTGTATTTGATGGCGTTGGAGAGAATATTGATCGTGATCTGATTCAGGCGGAGCTGGTCAGCGTACAGGTATTCTTTTTCCATCCGGTTGATGTGGAAACTGAATTCAATATTCTTTTCCTTGATCATCGGCTGTGACAGGTTCACAAGGTTTTCCACCGTTTCCACGATTGAGAATGTCACCGGGCTGAGGTTCAGTTTTCCGCTTTCCACTTTGGAAATGTCCAGGATGTCGTTGATCAGCGTCAGCAGGTGGTTGCTGGCAAGGTTGATCTTCCTGAGATTCTCCCCGATGGCCTCCGGATCGTTGAGGTTCTTCTGGGCGATGGTCGTAAGGCCGATGATGGCATTCATCGGTGTGCGGATGTCGTGGGACATGGTGGAGAGGAAATCTGTTTTTGCCTTGCTGGCAGATCTTGCTTCTGTGGCTGCGGCCTGGAGCTGCTTATTAAGATAAAGCATATAGAAGAAGTCCAGGAAGAACAGGAGCAGCAGGGCGACAGAGATGACCCCTGTCAAAAGCCAGTTCTGGCTGTTTACCCTGAGATCTGCATCAGGCACAAGACTGAGCATCGTCCACCCGTCAGTCGCTGTGACGGGCGTGAAGGCGAGCATACTCTCCTCACCGCGGGAGTTCAGCATGGGAATGGTGCCGGTGGATGAAGTGATCCTTTCGAACAGTTCCTTTGAGGAGGCAGGATCCGAAGTATTATAAGATCTGTAGAATTCAAAGAAGCTTGAATTTTTAAATTGATTGCCTTTGAGAATGTAATTGCCGTCGGCGTCGATCATGGAGAGCTCCGCATTCTCAAATGCCACTTTCGGGAAGACCCACTTCTGCTCAAGTTCCGCAATCGGCAGCACCCGCAGCAGCACCGCGTCTTTGGAACTCCCGTCCCCAATATCACGAAGCAAGATTTTGTTGCAGAAGGCAAGGGACTGCTCTCCGTTGATCGGATTTGTATAGGCGCGGGTGATGTTGATGGACTCACCGAGATCAGAGATCCAGTCTGCCTTTTTTAAAAAATCAAGACGTTCATAAGAAACAGCGTAGTCATCGGTCGTTTTCTGCCTTGGGCGCGTAGAGAGACCCGTAAGGGTGTCAAGGGAGATCAAATGCGCCGAGGAGTTGGCAAGCACATGGGAGGAACGGATATAATCGGCTGCTTCCTCCATCGTCATGTTTTTGTTGTTGATATACTGCGCCCACACATCGCAGATCCGCTGCTCGCCCTCCAGATAATTCTCCGTCACATGTTCCATGGTGACGGTTGTATTTTCAAAGTGTTCGACCTGTCTCTGATAAGCATCGTTGTTTAAAAAGCGGGAATATAGTACAACGAAGATCAGTATGGCAGCCATAATGATCACGTTGAAAATGATGATTACGTTTTTTTTCATTCATTTCTCCACGAAAAAATCCGGTGTCAACTGCTCCCGGCGGGGGCCAGTACCGCAAGATTATTATTTATTAAAGAAGCGGGTGACTTTGCCCACTTAGATAGATTATAGAATGACTTCGGGATTGAATCAAGAAGACTTAATCCATCTTATCCCTGCACTGGCCGGGCGACGCGCCGAAGGGCCGGGATGCATCTTGCGGCAAGTCATAACGGGGGGTACAATAAATGCTGAGGGAGCGCCGGTTCTGACGGCTTTCCTGATGAAGAGTATCTGTTAAATCGGAGGACCCTATGGAGAACAAGGGGCGGAAGCTCAGGAACAGTGTCTATGAAGTGATCGAGATCGGGGATACCGGAGAACAGCTGAGCCGGGGATATGATTTCCTCAGCGCCGTCATTGTCCTCGTGAACCTTACGGTCACGATTCTTTCCACCTTTGACGGGCTGGAGGCCCGCTACGGGGGAATCTTTGATCTCCTGGAAAGTTCGACGGTCCTGTTCTTTGCGGTGGATTATGTCCTGCGGGTGTGGACTTCCGATATTCTGTACAAGAACGTCGGCCAGCCGAAGGCGGCGCTCCGCTACATCTTTTCTTTTTCAGGCATCATCGATCTCCTGTCCTTCCTGCCGCACTACCTGCCGTTCTTTTTCCCGACAGGAGCGGTGGCCTTCCGGATGTTCCGGGTGGTCCGCATCTTCCGCCTGTTCCGCATCAATTCGTACTATGACTCTCTTAACGTGATCGCGGAGGTCATTTCCGGAAAACGGCAGCAGCTGATGTCCTCTGTCTTCATCATCCTCGTCCTGATGCTGGGGGCCAGCCTGTGCATGTACAGCCTGGAGAACGAGGCCCAGCCGGATGTATTTACCAACGCCTTTTCCGGCATCTGGTGGGCGGCATCCACGCTTCTTACCGTCGGGTACGGAGATATCTACCCCATCACCACCGCGGGCAAGGTGTTCGGCATCATCATTACTTTTCTCGGCGTCGGTATGGTCGCCATCCCCACCGGTATTATTTCCGCCGGATTCGTGGAGCAGTACACTAAAATTAAGGACATCGACGAGAAGGGCGAGGTGACGGACCTGCGGTTCCTCCGGCTGCGCATCGGCCATAAGGACAGCTGGAAAAACAAAGCGATCAGCGAGCTGGAGCTTCCGGGCAGCGTGATCATCGCGGCGGTCCGGCGGGGAGAGGAAGTGATGATCCCCCGGGGCGACCTGGTCCTGAAGGAGAATGATATTGTGGTGCTGGGCGCGTCGGACCGGGAACTGTCCGAGCCCATCATGCTGCGGGAAATCGTCCTGCGGAGAAGACATCCCTGGAACGGACAGCTGATCCGGGACCTGGACATTTCCAGAAAATCCGTCATCGTCATGGTGAAGCACGGCGGCAAGACACTGATCCCCCGGGGCGACCTGAAGCTTCAGGAAGGCGACCGGGTATACCTCTATTCCAGAGGGCAGGTGGCGGATTCCAGACGGCATTTTGTGTAATATGTTGGGAGCGGGCTGTTCTCCGGACCGGGATCGCTCTGTCGGTTTCGCAGCCTGCCATCACGGACGCCCCTTTGTGCTCCATCAGACCGTGGTCGCAGTCGAGGCGCCGCGGCAGTCTGTGAAACTCTCCGGCGCTCACACGGTCCGGGAAACAGCCCGCTCCCTACTTGCAAGGGAAATGATTACATAACGGTGGGTACAATTAAGAAATGGCAGCAGGAAAGAGAAGGGAAGAGCATACGACAGAATGGGCGGCAGCTCTGCTGACGGCGGCAGGCATGCTGCTCCTTCTTTTTGCGCTGCGTTCGGGCCTGAGGAAGAGCCGGGTGTTCCCGGAGGCTGTGACGGGGTACCGTCCGCTGGTGGAGCAGTATGCCGCGAAGGAGGGGATCCTTTCCAGCACGGAGGAGCTGCTGGCGATCATGACCGTGGAGTCGGGAGGCGAGCTGAGGGACTTGATGCAGTCCAGCGAGTCGCTGGGGCTGGCGCCGGATACACTGGATTCGGAGGAGTCCATCGCCCAGGGGTGCCGCTACTACGCGTCGATCCTCAGGCGGGTCAGGAAACTGAAGCTGGACAGGCAAAGCGCATTCCAGGCGTATAACTACGGCCCCGGCTACTTGTCATTTGTGGCGGAGAACGGCGGGATCCATACGAGGGAACTTGCAGAGCGTTTCGCAAAGGAACAGTCGGGCGGGGAAACGAAGAAATACAGCAATCCTGTGGCGGTCGAGGCGAACGGAGGCTGGAGATACGCCTACGGGAACATGTTCTACGCGGAGCTGGCGGACGGCATACTTCAGGAAAGGAGAAAGGAAATGGAGCCGGGGACTGTTTCAAAACTACTGGTGCTGTTCACCGCGGCGGGCTGTTTTCTGCTTGCCGGCATGGAAATGATCCGGCCGGAAAAGGCCCATTCCTTCGGCGCGGTGCTGCTGACTGCTGCGGACCTGAAGCGGAAGGGCGTGGAGAAGCTCGTAAAGCTGCAGGGGTTCCGGGACGGGGCGGCAGGGCTGCTCCTTCTGTACGGGCTGTATCTTTCTTCCTGTCCCGCGGAGTTCTGCGGCGCGTTGCTTTTATATCTCGCCGGCACAGGCATCTTCGGCGGGATCACGGAGCATCCCGCGCTGTTCTTAAAGCGGGGGATGCTGCCGCTGGCCGCGTTCCTGTCCCTCCTGGCGGGAACCGCATTCTGAACGGAAAAAAACTGAGGGAACCGACGCGAATCTATGGTATTATAAGCAGTAATTGCAATATTGATCCCAGGTAATCAGATTTAAAGGAGGTGCTTCTATGCCGCCTATGGGAGGAATGGGCTTCGGCGGGCCCCACGGCCGTCAGCCGCTGACAGAAGAGGAAAAAGCAAATCAGCCGAAAGTAACGAAGGAGCTTCTGATCCGGGTCATGTCCTGGCTGAAGCCGTACAAGCTCCAGCTTGCGGCGTCGTTATTATGCATCGTATGTTCTTCTATTATGACCCTGATGCCCTCCATCCTTACGGGCAAGATCATCGACGAAGGACTGATCGGGCAGAATTTTGAGCGCCTGGTCTTTTATATCGTGCTTTCGCTGGTGGTGACTTTTGCCGCCAACATGATCGGAGTTCTGGAGAACTATCTGAATTCCTGGATCGCCCAGCATATCACCTATGACATGCGGAATTCCATGTACCGGCATCTCCAGTCCATGTCCCAGCGCTTCTTCACCAGCAACAACCAGGGCGATATCATCACCCGCATGACCAGCGATATTTCCGGTGGAGAGCAGGTGATCACCAACACCTATTCCCGCATCCTGTCGAAGTCCATCACCCTGGTGGTGGCGCTCATCGCCATG
>JAFSYO010000134.1 GCA_017449925.1 Stomatobaculum sp. | reverse complement strand
TTTGTGAACGCGGAAACTGACCAGGTGGCCGTTGTGTATAAGAGAAAAGGCAATACCTACGGACTGATCGAGCCGGAGATGTAAATGAAGAAAAAAGTACATCAACGAAGCACCGGAAACATCTGCTTCAAAGATGTACTTTTTTTGCGGGGTGAGGAGAAAAGGGACAGATTTTCACCTTGATAAAACGGAATGATTGTGTTACAATAGCGGTTGTTAAATTTTTAACAATGTGCGTCTGTTCAGAGTCATGCGTGTGAGATCTGGCTCATGCCTGTAAGAAAAATGATCTTACGCATATGACGGGAAACAGCATGAGCAAAACCATGGGTTTTGTGAAATGAGGTCCTGAACAGAGACAATAGCGAGCGGATTCAATCAAAAGGAGGGATGTGCAATGGGGAAGGTAGACTATGAAGCGAAGGGTGCTGTCGGTATCATTACCATCAACAGACCCGAAGCGCTGAACGCCCTGAATTCCGAGGTATTGGATGACCTGGAGGCAGTATTTGACGGTGTGGACCAGAACACGATCCGCTGCCTGATCTTAACGGGTGCAGGAGAGAAGAGCTTTGTGGCCGGAGCCGATATCGGCGCCATGAGCGAGATGAGCCAGGCGGAGGGCGAAGCCTTCGCAAAGAAGGGCAACGATCTGTTCCGTAAGATCGAGACCTTCCCGATCCCGGTCATTGCCGCGGTGAACGGTTTCGCGCTCGGCGGCGGATGTGAGCTTGCCATGAGCTGTGATTTCAGGATCTGCTCAGATAACGCCATGTTCGGACAGCCGGAAGTGGGACTCGGCATCACCCCCGGTTTCGGCGGCACTCAGCGCCTTGCAAGACTGATCGGACCGGGAATGGCGAAGCAGCTCATCTATTCTGCCAGGAACATCAAGGCGGACGAGGCACTTCGCATCGGACTGGTCAACGCCGTGTATCCCCAGGCAGAGCTGATGGACCAGGCGAAGAAGATCGCCTCCGGCATCGCGAAGAATGCGCCGATCGCCGTCCGCGCCTGCAAGAAGGCCGTGAATGAAGGACTGGAAGTCTGCATGGACGAAGCCATCGTCATCGAGGAAAAGCTTTTCGGCAGCTGCTTTGAGACGGCGGACCAGAAGGAAGGAATGGGTGCTTTCCTGGAGAAGAGAAAGGACAAAACCTTTATCAACAGATAAGTAATTCCTGTGGAAAATCCGTATCGCAACATAGGGGATAAAAAAAACAAAATTCTATAAAAATTTGCGAATAAAATGCCCCTATACTGTGTTATAGTATTCGTGAGGGATTCAGCATCATAATTTTACAGCGCATGTTGAAAAAAGGAGGAGATGACTTATGGTAGTAGGTGTTATTGGCGCCGGAACGATGGGCGCCGGCATCGCGCAGGCATTTGCACAGGTTGATGGATATGAAGTATGCCTTTGCGATCTGAATGAGGCTTTTGCTGAGCGGGGCAAGGCAAGAATTGCTGCCGGCCTGCAGAAGAGAGTTGCTAAAGGCAAAATGTCCCAGGAAAAATGCGACGACATTCTGAGCCGCATCCGCACCGGAACGAAGGACATCTGCGGAGACTGCGACCTCATCGTCGAGGCTGCAATCGAGAATATGCAGATCAAGAAGGACACATTTAAAGAGCTTTCCCAGATCTGCAAGAAGGACTGCCTGTTCACCACCAACACCTCTTCCCTTTCCATTACGGAGATCGGTGCGGGCCTTGACCGTCCGGTCGCGGGCATGCATTTCTTCAACCCGGCTCCGGTCATGAAGCTGGTCGAGGTCTCCGGCGGTCTGGATACCCCGCAGGAAGTCCTTGACAAGATCTCCGGCATCTCCGAAGACATCGGCAAGATCCCGGTGGAGATGAAGGAATATGCGGGCTTTGTCGTGAACCGCATCCTGATCCCGATGATCAACGAGGCAATCGGCGTCTTCGCGGAGAACGATGTTCCGGCGGAGAAGATCGACGAAGCAATGAAGCTCGGCGCGAACCACCCCATGGGCCCGCTGGCTCTGGGCGACCTGATCGGCCTGGATGTCGTTCTGGCGATCATGCAGGTACTGCAGAGCGAGACCGGCGATTCCAAGTATCGTCCGCATCCGCTTCTTAGAAAGATGGTCCGCGGCGGCCATCTCGGCAGAAAGACGGGAGTGGGCTTCTACCAGTATTGATCGGATGCAGTATTCTTAAAAACCTTATACCGGCCGGTGGGGATGAGAGTGCTTATCCCCGTCTTGGCGGGTCGAAGTGTGTTAAAAAAATAACATGGAGGAAGGATTTATGGATTTCGGATTGGACAAGAAGCACGAAATGGCTCGGTCGTTATTCAGAGACTTTGCTGAAAACGAAGTGAAGCCGCTTGCTCAGGAAGTGGACGAGACTGAGCAGTTCCCGGTTGAGACCGTCGAGAAGATGGCTCGCTACGGTTTTATGGGTATCCCGATTCCGAAGGAGTACGGCGGACAGGGATGCGACATCCTCACCTATGCAATGTGCGTTGAGGAGCTGTCCAAGGTTTGCGGCACCACGGGTGTCATTGTTTCCGCTCATACTTCTCTCTGCATGGATCCGATCCTTACCTTTGGAACCGAGGAGCAGAAGATGAAGTACCTGCCGGATCTGGCAGCTGGTAAGAAGATCGGTGCATTCGGTCTTACCGAGCCGGGCGCAGGAACCGACGCTCAGGGCCAGCAGACCAAGGCTGTCCTTGAAGGCGACGAGTGGGTCCTGAACGGCTCCAAGTGCTTCATCACCAACGGTAAGTATGCAGATGTCTATATTGTCATCGCAGTCACCGGCCTGGTCGAGAAGCGCGGCAAAATGATGAAGGAGATCTCCGCATTCATCGTTGAGAAGGGAACTCCGGGCTTCACCTTCGGCGTGAAGGAGAAGAAGATGGGTATCCGCGGATCCGCTACCTATGAGCTGATCTTCCAGGATTGCCGCATTCCGAAGGATGCCCTGCTGGGCCAGAAGGGCAAGGGCTTCAACATCGCCATGCACACCCTGGACGGCGGACGTATCGGTATCGCTGCACAGGCTCTGGGCATTGCCGAGGGCGCTCTTGACAGAACCGTCGAATACGTCAAGGAGAGAAAGCAGTTCGGCCGCACCCTGGCGCAGTTCCAGAACACCCAGTTCCAGCTGGCTGACATGGCCACCAGAGCGCAGGCTGCCCAGCTCCTGGTCTACAAAGCTGCGGTCGCGAAGCAGACCCAGGCACAGTACGGCTATGAAGCTGCTCAGGCGAAGCTGTTTGCTGCAGAGGCTGCTATGGCTATCACCACCAAGGCTGTACAGCTGCACGGCGGCTACGGCTACATCAGAGAGTATGATGTTGAGCGCATGATGCGTGACGCGAAGATCACGGAGATCTACGAAGGAACTTCCGAAGTTCAGCGTATGGTCATTTCCGCAAACTTACTCAAATAATTCAGGAGGGAACGAATCGTGAAAGTTATCGTATGCATTAAGCAGGTTCCGGACACCAAGGGCGGCGTTGCGTTTAACCCCGACGGAACTCTGAACAGAGCCGCTATGCTGGCTATCATGAACCCGGACGACAAGGCCGGATTGGAAGCAGCCCTGAGACTGAAGGATCAGTACGGCGCGGAAGTCACTGTTCTCACGATGGGCCTCCCGAAGGCGACGGACGTCCTGCGCGAAGCTTATGCTATGGGCGCAGACAAGATGATCCTTGTCACCGACCGCAGGCTCGGCGGCGCCGACACCTGGGCTACCTCCAGCACCATCGCAGCAGCGATCCGCAAGCTGGACTATGATCTCATCATCACCGGCCGTCAGGCTATCGACGGCGATACCGCACAGGTCGGCCCGCAGATCGCGGAGCACCTTGGCCTGCCGGTCATTTCCTACACCGCGAACCTGAAGGTGGAAGAGGATGGAAAGCACATCGTTGTGCAGAGACAGTATGACGACAGATATCACCTCCTGAGAGCTGAGCTTCCCTGCCTGTGCACCGCTCTGGCAGAGCTGAACGATCCGCGCTATATGAGCGTGGGCCGTATCTTTGAGGCTGTTGACGCGGAAGTTCTCACCTGGGGCAGAGATGACCTCGAAACCCTGAAGGACGAGGATATGGGTCTGAACGGATCTCCGACCAAGATCGCGAAGGCTTCCGACAAGGTCCGTAAGGGCGCGGGAACCAAAGTGAACCTGGATCCGCAGGAGTCTGTGGATTACCTGATGAAGCAGCTGACCGAGAAGCACATTATCTAATCTGGAAAATGGTGAGGTTAACGATATGAACTTAGAAGAATACAAGGGTGTATATATCTTTGCCGAGGCAGTCGACAACAGAATCAGCGGTATCGCTTTCGAGCTTGTCGGCAAGGCAAAGGATCTGGCAGCGGATCTTCCGGACTCTTTCGTCTGTGCCGTGGTGCTCGGCGGACCGGAAATCAAGGATAAGGTGAACGAACTTGCCGAGTACGGCGCGGACAAAGTCATCGTCGTCGCGGACCCGGCTCTTGAGACCTACATGACCGAGCCCTACACGCATGCTCTTTCCGAAGTGATCAAGAAGTTCAAACCGGAGATCATGCTTGTCGGCGCTACCCCCATCGGCCGTGACCTTGGCCCCAGCGTCTCCGCAAGAGTCGCCACCGGCCTGACCGCGGACTGCACGAAGCTGGATATCGGCGACTTCCCGCTGAAGCCCATCCCGGGCAAGGAAGACGAGCAGAAGCACAACCAGCTGCTCATGACCCGTCCTGCATTCGGCGGCAACACCATCGCTACCATCGCCTGCCCGAACAACCGCCCGCAGATGGCGACTGTCCGTCCCGGCGTTATGCAGAAGAAGGAGCGCGTTCCCGGCGCGACCTGCGAAGTCATTGAATTCAATCCTGGCTTCGAGAAGAACAAGAAGTACGTCGAGATCCTTGAAGTCGTGAAGAAGATCAGCGATACCGTGGATATCATGGACGCGAAGATCCTGGTCTCCGGCGGCCGTGGTGTCGGCAGCCCTGAGAATTTCAAGATCCTCGAAGATCTGGCGAAGGCCATCGGCGGCGAAGTTTCCTGCTCTCGTGCTGTTGTTGACGCAGGCTGGAAGCCGAAGGATCTCCAGGTCGGCCAGACCGGTAAGACCGTCCGTCCGCAGGTCTACATCGCGTGCGGTATCTCCGGCGCTATCCAGCACCTGGCAGGCATGGAAGAGTCCGATCTCATCATTGCCATCAACAAGGATGAGCTTGCTCCCATCTTTGACGTGGCGGATATCGGCATCGTCGGCGATCTGAACAAGATCGTTCCGGAGCTGACCAAGCAGATCGAGGCATTTGTCGCTGCGAAGAAGTAATGTCTCCGCACAGAAACGCATAAAGACACAGAACCGGCTTCCTGGACTGCAGGAGGCCGGTTTTTTGTGAGGAGCACGAGTGCGGTATGGAAGCTTCTGCCTGACGGCGCGGTTCGGTCGACATAAAATTCTGTGGAGCGGTACTTTTAAAAGAGAAGGATAACTGTTATAATCTCCCTTAGTAATGCCCTGGAAACAGGGAGATATCAGGGGGAATGAAATAAATGATCAAGAGAAAAGTGTTTGCTGTAAGCCTGATCCTGATGCTGTGCTTTGCGCTTCAGGCTTTTGCCGAGACTCCGGTCTACAAAGAAGGAAGCCGCGGAGCAGGTCCTGGAAGCACCGGCTGGGTAGCCATGAAGGACGGAACATATAAGTATCTGGACGGCCACGGTTACGCGAAAGAGTGCTGGCAGGAGGTCGACGGCAGCTGGTACTGGTTCAGCGCAGACGGCACCATGCAGACCGGCTGGCAGGAAGTCGGCGGTCACTGGTACTTCTTTGCCGACAGCGGCAAAATGCTTACCGGATGGCAGAACCTGAACGGAGAGGAGTTCTATCTCACCGAGACACCGGATGACAACCACCCGTTGGGCGCATGCTATATGAATGAACATACGCCGGACGGTTTCGTGACGAACGAGCGGGGCGTGAAGACCGGCCCGGTGGGACCCACCACAGCGACACGGCCGAATCCTTACGGCTACTCCTGCGTGGAAGTTTCTATTCCGGAGCAGATGATGTACTGCTACATCGGGCAGAATCTGATGCTGGCCTCGCCCTGCGTCACCGGCAGGCCCGGCGGCAGATCTACTTCCGTGGGACGCTGGCAGGTCAATTCCAAGGAGCGGAACCGTTATCTCCGCGGCCCGGGATACAGGAGCTGGGTCAACTACTGGATGCCCTTCCATAACGGCCAGGGCCTGCACGATGCCACCTGGCGAAGCGCCTTCGGCGGAAACATTTATACCTACGGCGGATCTCACGGCTGCGTGAACCTGCCGCTGGACATCGCCGCCCAGCTTTACAACCTGGTCTATGTAGGCATGCCTGTTATTGTGCACAACTGAGCAGAATGCGCCTGCAGGCGCATTCTGCGATGCTCATGGTGAGCGGAGCGAGCCATGAGGACCTCTTAATACTTCAAAAAAAGGAGGAATAAAAAATGATCTACGACTACACGATCACGACCGGAAAAGGTGAAGAACTGAAACTGTCCGATTACAAGGGCAAAGTGATCATGGTGGTGAACACGGCCACCGGATGCGGCTTTACGCCGCAGTACGCGCCCATTGAGCAGATGTATAAGGATTATCACGACCAGGGGCTGGAGATCCTGGATATTCCGTGCAACCAGTTCGGCGGCCAGGCTCCGGGATCGGACGACGAGATCCATGAGTTCTGCACCATGCACTTCAACACCACCTTCCCGCAGATGAAGAAAGCGGACGTGAACGGCGAAAACGAGCTCCCGCTCTACACCTACCTGAAATCAGAGAAGGGCTTTGAGGGATTCGGCGAACACCAGTACAAAGCGCTGCTGGCAAAGATGTTCGCCGAGGCCGATCCCGAGTGGGACAAGAAGCCGGACATCAAATGGAACTTCACGAAGTTCATCATTGACCGCGAGGGAAATGTCGCGGCCCGCTTTGAGCCCACCGCCGACATAGCTGAGGTGGAAGCCTGCGTGAAAGCACTGCTGTAAATCAAATAGTGGGAACCTGTCCTTCTCCACATTAAATGAAAAAATCGCCTGCAGCCGCAGGCGATTTTTTATGCGCGAAGGACTCGTAAGCAAGTCTTTGTAATTGTGATGATCAGCCGGCCAGCTTCATGTCTCCGTCCTTGACCCATCCGAGTTTCCTGCAGCCCATGTTGATGAGGGGGCAGAGGACAGCGGGCAGAATGAAGGAGATGAGGACCAGCCCCAGCCAGTCGAAGCCGGTGATGGCTGCCTTGGTGCCTTCCGCGACGTCCTTGACCCATCCGGAGTAGACGCCGATCTGGCCGACCAGGCCGCAGGTGCCCATGCCGGAGGAAACGGGCGTACCGTTCATGCGGAGACCGAAGATGCATGTTGCAATGGGTCCGGTGATCATAGAGGTCATGCAGGGTGCGATCCAGATCTTCGGATTGCGGACGATGTTGCCCATCTGCAGCATAGAGGTCCCGATGCCCTGGGAGACCAGGCCGCCCCACTTATTCTCCGGGAAAGACATGACCGCAAACCCTACCATCTGGGCGCAGCAGCCTGCCACGGCAGCGCCGCCGGCGAGTCCGGTGAGGCCCAGCGCCGCGCAGATCGCCGCGCTGGAAATGGGCAGGGTCAGGGCGATGCCCACGAACAGGGACACCAGGATGCCCATCAGGAAGGGCTGCAGCTCCGTGGCCCACATGATCAGGTCGCCGGCCTTCATGGCTGCCTTGCCGAGGGCGGGAGCCCACCAGGCGGAAAGGGCGATGCCCACGCCGATGGTGACCAGAGGAGTGACCAGAAGATCTACCTTTGTCTCCTTGGAGACAGCCTTGCCGACTTCCGCAGCAATGATCGCTACAAAGAGGACTGCCAGAGGTCCGCCCGCGCCTCCGAGGGCGTTGGAAGCGAACCCGACGGTGATCAGAGAGAAGAGCACCAGAGGCGGGCAGTGGAGCGCGTAGCCGATGGCGGTGGCCATGGCCGGGCCGCTCATAGCGGAGGCAAGGCCGCCCACCGTGTAGTCTGTACCGGCGACGGTCGCCACCGGATTCGTCAGGAAACCGATATGGAACTGGCTTCCGATGGTGTTGATGATGGTTCCGATCAGAAGAGAGCAGAACAGTCCCTGTGCCATAGCGCCCAGCGCGTCGATGCCGTAGCGCTTCGCGGAGATCTCAATATCCTTTTTCTTTAAAAAAGCCTTGAAGTTTTCCATTCTCAGTCCTCCCCGTCCCGCTTCCGGTCCTGCCAGGGCAATTACGGCACTTCCGGTCGGGTCATTCAGTGAAGGTGTCAAGACACCTGTAAACTGATTACAAGTCATATATAATACATTGAGAATTTTTTGTCAATATAAAACACACATCCTTCACAGAATGGAGCATCAAAAAAGTGCCCGGCAGCACAGATCAGTGCCGGACACTAAGATAAGTCCTGAATTCTTACTCTGTCAGTACGCCCATGGTGCGGAGGCGGTCTTTCACGCGTTCGAAGGCCGCTTCATTGGGACAGAGGAGGGTGTGGAAGTGCGCGCCGTCTGTCAGGAGTGACAGGGGGCGGGCGGATTTGCTGAGGGTGGAGATGACATATTTTTCGATATCGTAGCGGCTGGAGAGACCCAGCTGCCCGGTCAGCTGTCCGTAGATGGGATGCTCTACGATCACATCTTTCACGGTGCAGCCTTCATCTACGATGGCGCAGAGCTCTGCCCGGGTGGCGGCGTCGTCATGCCTGCAGGCGATGCGCCGCACCAGACGGCCTGAAGGCTTCGCGAGGCGGTATCCCCGGGGCGTCGATGAGATCTCATGGCCCGAAGCCCGGAGCAGGGCCACATCACCCACGATGATCTGCCGGCTCACGGAGAAAACAGCGGCAAGGGCAGAAGCGCTCAAGGGCCCGTCCGCGTTTTCCAGCCTGTTCAAAATAGTATTTCTTCTCTGTTCCGCGTCCATGACAATGTCTCCCTGCTCAGTAAGATATTCTGCTTCTTTTTCCGGGAAATCAAGTGATCCCGGTTTCCCGGGAATTATCATATCATGGATGTCTCCCGAAATCCATTTCCTTAACTCATATATGGCGATTCATGTGAAGACCTGGATCTGCGGCGATTTCGCATAGATCTGGCAGGCGCTGAACGGGTCAGGGTGTGCTATGATATACAGCGAAGAAAGCAGCGGGACGATATGGCTGCGCAAACAGGCTGTATAAGTATAAATGCTGCGGCGGACGCCGCGCATCGGGAGATAAAATGCAGGCGAGATCGATCAATATGACGGAAGGTTCCATCGGGGACAAGCTTTTGGCGGTGGCGCTGCCCCTTGCGGCGACAGCGGTGCTCCAGCAGATGTTCAACGCAGCGGATGTGGTCGTGGTGGGAAGGTTCGCGGGGAAGCAGGCTATGGCCGCGGTGGGAAGCAACACACCGGTGATCGGACTTATGGTGAACCTGTTTACCGGCATCTCCCTCGGCACGAACGTGGTGATCGCGAAGATGCTGGGAGCCCGGGAAGAGACGAGGGTGCACGATGCGGTGCATACTTCCGTGCTGATCTCGGTCCTCGGAGGAATTCTTCTCCTGCTGGCGGGGCAGATGATCGCGGAGCCGCTTCTCAGGTTCCTCTCCGTGCCGGAGGATGTGCTTCCGTCGGCGGTGCTGTATCTCCGGATCTATGCCCTCGGCTTTCCGGTGATCTTTCTCTACAATTTCGAGGCGGCCATTCTCCGGAGCCAGGGAAACACCCAGACGCCGCTGTTCTGCCTGACGCTCTCCGGCATCCTGAACGTGCTGCTGAACCTTCTTTTCGTGATCGTTTTTAAGATGGACGTGGCCGGCGTGGCCCTGGCCACTGTGCTGGCCAACGTGGTCAGTTCCCTTATGCTGTTCTTCTATCTGACCCGGGAGAAGGGGCTGCTCCGGGTGGTGCCGGCGGATCTCCGTCTGGACCCCGCGGTCCTGAAGGAGATCGTCCGCATCGGCCTTCCCGCCGGTCTGCAGGGCATGCTGTTTTCCATCTCCAATATCATGGTGCAGTCGGCCATCAATTCCCTGGGATCGGATGTGATGGCGGGTTCCGCGGCGGCTTTCAACGTGGAGATCACCGCTTTCTTCATCATCAATGCCTACGTCCAGGCTCTCACCACGTTCATCGGCCAGAATTACGGCGCGGGAAAGGCAAAGCGCTGCCTTCAGGTCACCCGGATCGCCTTTGCCCAGGGCATGGCCCTCACTATGGCGCTCACGGTGGTGCTTCTCATCTTCGCGCGGCCCCTCCTGTCCATTTTCAACAGTGAGGCGGCGGTGATCGAGGCGGGCCTGACCCGCATGCACTATATTCTGTACTTCGAGTACCTGGATGTTCTGATGGAGCTGTTCCCCGGCGCCATGCGGGGATACGGCAGGTCCCTTCCTCCGGCAATAATATCCCTGATCGGCGTGGTGGGGACCCGGGTCCTCTGGGTGAACCTGGTGTTCCCGATGTACCGGACTTTCAGCGCGCTTATGACAGTCTATCCGGTCACCTGGATCATCACCACCACGGCGCTCTTCATCGCCTACATGCACATGAAGAAGGTGGACATGAAGGACTTCTTCGCGGCCGCCGCGTAATACGGATCAGAAAAAAAGAACCGCCCGATGTCTCCGGAAGACAAAGGGCGGTTCTTTCTGTATTTTCAGTCATATTTTCAGGCAGGCCGCTTTTTCCGCAAAACGCTTTCCATAGATCCGGAAATAATCCTTGTAAAGGTCCAGACGGTTGTGGGCCTCCATATTGTTGTTCACGCCTACCGGGCCGAGATGGATCACCGGTTTTCCCAGCGAGGCGCCTCCGGAATAGCAGAGCATGCCCAGGACCATCTCACTCGTAAGGATCGACTGGATCACAATGTCTCCGCCGCCGTGGGTGTACTGCTCTGTGGCAAATGCTCCGCCAAGTTTTCCGGCAAGGTTCATCTGTTTCGCCCCCGTCAGAAGCCATTCCCGCAGTTCTGCTGTCAGGAGCGCGCCGTAAGAGGGGCTTCCGATGACAACACCCCGGCAGTCCCGGATATAGTCCGCGTCTGTCTCCTGAATACTGAAGATCCTGCTTTCCGTGTCCTCCGCCTCCCGCATTCCTTCCGCGATCCACTCCGCGGCCTGACGGGTATTTCCTGTTCTTGAATCATAGATCACAGCCAGTTTCATAATAAACCTCCTTGTTCAGCAGAGAATCTGGTAGACGAGCACCATTAAAGGAATCGTGACAACGCATAGAAGAGTGGTCATGACGTTCAGGCTGCCGGTATCCTTCGCTTCCTCCAGGCTCCGGAAGGCGGTGGCCATCTGGGTGACCAGGGTCGCCGCCGGAGAGGCAATGCACATCACCAGGACCAGGAGGATCTCCCGGGTATAGGGAATCTTGCGCGTGATGCCGGAGACAGAAATCAGAAGGATCAAAGCCAGCGGGTACAAAAGAAGCCGGGAAGCGCAGATCAGATACAGTTTCCTCTGGGACAGAAGTTTCCGGAAATCCACGTCTGCCATCAGCATGCCGATCATGAACATGCTGAGAGGTCCCATCAGACCGCTGACGCCGGAGACCGTGTCCTGAAGCACTCCCGGAAGCTTCACCTGGAAGATGAAGAAAAGGAATCCGACGCCGATGGCCAGAAGGCTCCGGTTCAGGAATATCTTTTTCCAGCTGATCTTTCCCTCCCTGCTCATGATACGGGGAAGCACCGTGAAGATCAGGAAGTTCTGGATCACCATATGGGGAGCGCAGAGCATTACGCCGGTGCTTCCCAAAAGGGACTGGGCCAGGGGCAGAGTCATTCCCGCTGAATTCGAGAACATCAGCGAGCCCTGTTCCGAAGGGGTCAATTTCAGCTGTTTTCCGAGGATCATCGTGATCGCGATAAAAGCCGGCACTACTCCCAGCGTGAACAGACAGGCAGTAAAAAAACTGCGGGACGTCTCGGGGTTATATTCGATCATGAAGGCATTGATCATATTAAGGGGGATGACCCAGTCAAAACAGAGCTGGGAGAGGACCTTGCTGTCGGTGCTCTTGCATTTCCCGCTTTTGACCGTGCCGAAGCCCATCAGGATCATCAGGGCCAGAGTCGCCGCTTTTTTCAGAAGCAGAATACTGAAAGCCATAAAGAAAAACCACCTTTGTGATACTGATCAGCCTGTGTCTCAGACGAGTTGAGTACATTCGGTCTCTCAATAGAGCCAGGTACAGCCGCTGTTGACGCCGCTGACGATGTTTCTGTATGCGCCGAGGAAACCGGAGGCCGGATGGTCCGCGGGACGGCGGACGGCCTGCAGGCGCTCCTGCAGCTCTTCCCCGCTGATCTCGAGATTGATGTAATGTCTGTCGATATCGATCTCGATCATATCGCCGTTCCGGACTGCCGCGATGGGGCCGCCGTCCCAGGCTTCCGGTGTGACATGGCCGATGCACGGGCCGCGGGTCGCCCCGGAATACCGGCCGTCCGTGACCATCGCCACACTTGTATGGAGCCCCATTCCCACGAGCATTGCCGCCGGAATGGACATTTCCCGCATACCCGGGCCGCCCTTCGGTCCTTCATAACGGATCACCAGGACGCAGCCGGGCCGGATCTCCCGGTTGGCCATTGCCTGCCGGAGATCATCCTCCGAGTCAAAACAGACCGCCGGGCCGCGGTGATGGAACATTTCCGGCACCACGCCGCTCTTTTTGACAAGACATCCGCCGGGGGCGAGGTTCCCATACAGGACCGCGTAGCAGCCGTCCGGATAGAGAGGATCATTGCAGCTGTGGATGATCTCAGGATCCACCGGCTTCCGGAAGGCGTCCAGAAATTCACCGACAGTCCCTCCCATAGCCATGCGGCAGTCCGGATCCAGCCACTTCCGGATGGCCTTCATGGTGGCGCCGACACCGCCGGCCCGGTAATAATCGTACAGGTTGTACCGGCTGCTGGGCTTGAACTTCGCGACGCAGGGGACCTCCCGCTGGATCTCATCGAACCGCCCGAGATCCATTTCGATCCCCATGACCTTTGCAAGGGCGCAGATGTGGAGCTGGGCGTTAGTGGAGCCGCCGGTCGCGGCGACGTGCCGCAGGCCGTTGATGATGCTGGCCTCGGTCACGATATCGCTGAATTTCACATTTTCTTTTGTCAGGCTGACGATCCGCTCGCCGGCTTCCCTTGCCATGCGGTACTTTTCACCGGAGCAGTAGAGCATGGTCGTGCTGTCGATGGGGCAGATGCCGACAACTTCCGCGAAGACGCCCATGGTGTTGGCGGTTCCGTACATGGAGCAGGTGCCGCAGGAATAGCAGATGTTTTCCCGGAACCTTGTGAAGGTCTCTTCGTCGATCTTGTCCACGTTCCTTGCACCAATAGATTCCTTCAGGTCCGGTGTCACATAGGTGCCTTCCGGGGCGTCATAGGGCAGCATGCTCCCGGCGGTCAGGAACAGAGAGGGGCGGTCAAGGGCAGCGGCGGCCATCAGCATTCCCGGGACGATCTTGTCGCAGCTGCAGAGAAAGACCATGCCGTCAAAGCCGTGGGCCCGGGCCATGGCCTCGATGCTGCCGGCGATCAGGTCCCGCTGGGGGAGGATGGTGTGCATTCCGTCACCCTGGGCCATGCCGTCGCAGGGGGCGGGGACGTTGAACTCCGCCGGTACGCCTCCGGCAGCCCAGATCCCTTCTTTGACGAACTCCGCGAGCTGCCTGAGGGGCCGGTGCCCCGGATTTACGTCAGTGTAGGAATTTGCGATCCCGATGATGGGCTTCTTCAGGTCCTTTGTCCGGTAACCGCAGGCATTCATCAAGCCGACGAAGTAGCCTTCCTGGGGATTGGCCGGGTCACGATTGCCTTTCCACTGTTCCATCCGAGTATCCTCCTTTTGGTTCCGGGCCCGTCCCCGGGTCCTTTATCTGCAGTCTGACACAGAAACGGGAGGATAGCAAATGGTTTTTCTAAGCAAGTATCGAAAGAGAGCGGCAAATAGTTTACAATATCAACAGGGACTTTATACAGAAAGGAGGGCGTCCGGCTATGCGGATCACAGACATGAATGCGCCGGAGATGGCGGTCTACCGGACGCTTACCGAAAACGAACTGAAGCATTACTACGAGCCGGACGGTGGTCTGTTCATCGCGGAGAGCCCGAACGTCATTCTTCGGGCGCTGGACGCGGGATATGAGCCGGTCTCGCTGCTTCTGGAGGAGGGCCAGAGAGAGAAGGAAGAGGTGCGGAGGATCCTGGAACGTTCAAAGGAGATTCCGGTTTACGAGGCGCCCGCAGCTTCCCTCCGGCAGCTCACCGGCTATCCCATGACCCGGGGCGCGCTCTGCGCCATGCGCCGTATAGAACTCCCGTCCCCGGAAGAACTCTGCCGGGATGCCCGCCGCGTCGCGGTGCTGGAGGAGGTCATGAACCCCACGAACCTGGGGGCCATTTTCCGATCTGCGGCCGCCATGGGAATGGACGCGGTGCTCCTTACTCCCGGCTGCAGCGATCCTCTGTTCCGGAGAGCGGCCCGGGTGTCCATGGGGACCGTGTTCCAGGTGCCCTGGGCGTGGCTGCCCAGACTTACTCAGCCGGAGCTTCAGGATAAACTCTCCCTGCCAGGGTATTTCCGAAATCTTGGCTTCTGCACTGCAGCCATGGCGCTGACGGACGACTCGGTTCCCATCGATGACCCGCGGCCCGCCGCGGAGAAAAAACTGGCGGTGATCCTCGGGACCGAGGGGGACGGGCTTTCCGCCCGGACCATTTCTGACAGCGACTACACAGTAAAAATACCCATGTCTCACGGAGTGGACTCCCTGAATGTTGCCGCGGCCGCCGCCGTGGCATTCTGGGTGCTCGGAAAGGGATCAAAGTGAATCATAAAATTCATTTTTTCATACCGGGACAGCGTATTATCAGGTCGGTGCTTGCCGCCTGGATCTGCATGGGGATCTACTATCTCAGGGGCAAAGCCGGAATGCCTTTCTTTGGCGTCATTGCTGCCATGCAGTGCATCACACCCTACGCCAAGAACATGCGGGAGAATGGATCGAAGCGCATCATCGGCACAGTGGTGGGCGGTCTCTGGGGCGTCCTGGTGCTGTACCTGGAATCCCTGCTGCTGGGACAGCAGCAGCTGGAAGAGATGATGCACCTGTTTCTTGTCGGCGCCTGCGGAGGCGCGGTGATCTACTCCGCAGTGCTTCTCAACATTCCGGACAGCGCTTATTTTTCCGCCGTGGTCTTCTTAAGCATCGTCATGAACCATGTGACTGATGAGGCGCCGTCGGTCTATGTCCTGGACCGTCTTCTGGACACCGCTATCGGCGTGGCAGTCGGTATCTTCATGAACTCGGTGCATTTTCCCAGGCTGAAGCGGCCGGATATCCTCTTTGTCTCGGGAATCGACCAGATGCTGTCCGGGGAGGAACACAACCTGTCTTCCTACACCAAGGTGGAGCTGAACCGCCTGGTGGATGACGGCATGAAGTTCACTGTGATCTCCAAGCAGACCCCCGCCCTGATCCGGGACTTCACGGAGGGCGTCAGGCTGAAATATCCCGTCGTCGCAATGGACGGCGCCGTAATGTACGACATGAACAGCAAGCAGTACCTCTACACGGAAAAGCTGGATGATGCGGTCTCGGAGAAACTGAACGCCTTCCTGAAAGAGGAAGGAGTCCATTACTTTGTCAATACGATCGAAGACCACCTTCTGGTCATTTTTTACCGGGAGCTGGTAGAAGGGACCATGAAGGACCACTATCTGAAGCGGCGTCTTTCCCCCTACCGGAATTACGTCCATACGGAACGGGATGTCACGGAGAATGTGATCTACTTCGTGACGGTGGGAAAACGGGCCCATATCGTGGAGATCGCGGAAAAAATCCGCCTCCAGCCGTGGTCGGACCAGCTCCGGCTGGATTTCGACGGCTATGACTGCGCCCCGGACGAGTGGATACTCCGCATCTACGCGGCCGGCGCTACCAGGGAAAAGATGCTGCAGCGGCTGAAAGAATATATGGACTGCAGCCAGGTGGTGAAATTCGGCAGACATGAGAACGGCGCGGACGTGTTCCTTCCCTTCACCGGTGACCGCATGGTAAAAGAAATGAAGAAGCGGTACGCGGCAGTGGATCTTCGGGGATGGAAAAACATCCTGCGGGTGTAAACCGGAAGTCAGCAAAAACCAGAAAAGCGCATGGACAGCGACGCTGTTCATGCGCTTCTTTTGTATCAGCTGTATTTCTTGCGGATGGTATACAGTGAATAACTGCCCTCCAGTAAGGTCAGCATGACCCATCCGGTGATGACGGCGGCGCAGATGCCGCGGATCTGCCACCGAGGGATCAGGATGGCGGACAGAGGAACGCGAAGGACAATCTGGGTGATCGATGCAGCCATGGTAAAACGCAGTTTTCCGAGCCCCCGGAAGAATGCCTGGATCATCTCAAAGCTGAAGGCGAAGGGATAGACAAAACCCATCGTGCCGATGTAAGTTACGCCGGCGGCAATGATGGCCGGATCCTTTGAAAAGATCCCGATCAGCTTTTCGGGGATCAGGACGCAGGTGCCGCCCAGGAGCACGGCAAGACACAGGCCGGAGAGGATCGCGCTTTTGTAAAAACGTCTGACCCGGTCGATGTTTCCGGCCCCGAGGTTCTGGGAAATGGCGACTACCATGGAAGCGCTGATTCCCTGGGAGAAGCAGAAGAGAAACTGTTCCGTGCGCATGCCCATGTTGTAGCCGGAGAGGACCTCATTTCCAAGACCGGTGAGCATTCCCTGGACAAGGAGCCGTCCGATGCAGACTACAGCCTGCTGCAGGGCAGCCGCCCAGGAAAAGGCAAGGATGGACCGTCCGATCGCGGCTTCGAAGCGGAAGGCGGAGAGCGGTACCGCCAGCGCCTTCTGCATTTCCCTGTCGGCCGGGCTGGAATCTTCGAAGGTTTCCACAGCAGCGGCACGCCTGTAGAGGATCAGGAAAAGCCACATGGAAGAGAAGCACTGGGAGAACACCGTGGAGCAGGCAACGCCCCGGATCCCCAAGCCCAGCTTTCCCACCAGCAGTACATCCAGCAGCGCGTGGAGTGTCGAGGAACAGAGGAGCACGACGAAGGGAGAGCGGGAATCCCCGCAGGAACGGAGCAGTGCCGCCAGGTAATTGTACAGGAAGGAGAATATCAGTCCCAGGAGGATGATGCTTAAATACCGCATTGCTTCCGCGCAAGTCTCCTCTGATACGCCCTGGGCAGTCAGTACAGAGAAGCTGAAGGCCAGACCCGCGGCGGAGAGCAGCAGCGTTGCGGCTGCACCGCCGAGCAGGGCAGTGGTGTGAGTTCTCCGGAGCTTTTCGCTGTCACCGGCGCCGAAGGCCTGTCCGGTCAGGACACTGATGCCGAGGCATCCGCCCAGGACGAGGGCGTAGAGAACGTCCATCAGGGGAGAGGCCACGCTGATGCCTGCCAGGGAAAGGCTTCCGAGATAGTTCCCTACCACGACGGCGTCGACGATATTGTACAGCTGCTGGAATATATTCCCGCAGATGATCGGGAGGGCGAACCAGAGAAGCGACGGAAGAGGCTGATCTGTCAGAAGCTTCCGGGTGCGGTTATTTAAGGGCTTTTCGGGGGTGCTATTCATGGATTTCTTTCTTCTTAAACTCTCTTCTTAATAACTCTTTAGCTTCAGGAACGATACCTTAGAATGGTATAATATAAAAGCAGAAAAAAGTGAAGCATTCGTTTCCGGAAAGGAGCAAATATGTATACCTGCGCTGACTGTGTCGCGAAACCCTGCAGAAGCCGTGAGCTGGACAAGCTGCCGGCAAACTGTCCGACAGCGGAGTACACGGAAAAGGAGAACCTGGATCGGTACTCGGAGGAAGAAAAACACATGGCATACTGCGCCGCCCGGGTGGAGGGGGATTACTACTGCCAGATCACCCGGGTGGAGGAGATCATGGAATTTGCCCTGCGGATGGGATATGAGCATCTGGGTGTGGCTTTCTGCATGGGCTTTTCCGAAGAGGCGAAGACTTTCGTGAAGATCCTCCGGGCGAACCATTTCACGGTGGATTCTGTGGGATGCAAGAACGGCTCCGTGTCAAAGAGATGCCTGGGGATCACAAGGGAACAGCAGGCCCGAAAGGACCGGGAGGTGGAGGCTATGTGCAATCCGGCCGCCCAGGCGGAGCTCCTTACCCAGGCGGGATGCCAGCTGGCGGTGATCATGGGACTCTGTGTGGGACACGACACACTGTTCATCCGGCACTGCGGCATCCCCTGCACAGTGCTTGCCGTGAAGGACCGCGTGATGGCGCACAATCCTGTCGGGGCGCTGTATGTGTCGGAGAGCTACCTGAAGGACCGCCTGTATCACTATGTGGACAGGAGAAGAAAAGAAGCGGCAGAAGGAATGACAGAAGAAGAGGAGAAGACCGAAAAAAGCAGTTGACAATCCGTAAAACTGATGGTATCCTATGAAAGCTTGATTGAAACCGGTCAGGCAAAAGGCTGATGTAGCACAGTCGGTAGTGCGTCGCATTGGTAGTGCGGAGGTCACGGGTCCGATTCCCGTCATCAGCTCGAAAGGAAGCCGCTTGGATGCAGATCTGAGCGGCTTTTTTCTATATTCAACTGAATTGACTTTTTGCGGTTTCATCATAAGATAAAAGTATTACAGTTCACAGTGCGGAGGGGCGATGGACGATCGTTTTTCGAGAACGGAGAAGCTGCTGGGGAAAGAGGCCATGGAGCGTCTCGCAGGAAGCCGGGTGGCGGTCTTCGGCGTCGGCGGCGTGGGAGGCTATGTGGTGGAGGCACTGGTGCGGTCCGGGGTCGGGGCCCTGGATCTCATCGACAGCGACACGGTGAGTCTTTCCAACCTGAACCGTCAGATCATCGCCACGGAACAGACGCTGGGGAAGTATAAGGTAGATGCGGCGGCAGAGCGGGCAGCGCTGATCAACCCCGCCTGCAAAGTGCGGACTTACAGGATGTTCTATCTGCCTGACACAGCGGAACAGTTTGATTTCCGGGAGTATGACTACGTGGTGGATGCGGTGGACACTGTGACGGCGAAACTCGCGATCATAGAAAACGCGAAGAAGGCCGGGGTACCGGTGATCTCCTCCATGGGAGCGGGAAACAAGCTGGACCCGTCGGCATTCCGCGCCGCAGATCTCTACAAGACCTCTGTGTGTCCCCTGGCCCGGGTGATGCGGAAAGAGTGCAGGAAACGCGGCATCGACGCGCTGAAGGTGGTCTATTCCACTGAAGAACCAATTACTCCGTCGGGAGAGGCAAGAGTCCCCGGCTCGGCGGCTTTTGTGCCCTCCGCAGCCGGTCTTGTGATCGCGGGGGAAGTCGTAAAAGATCTGATACGCTGAAAAGAAAGGATGTTATAAATGAAGCTTTTTGCAATGGTCTTGTTTCTTCTGATGTATGTGCTGATGATCCGCTTTTCCAGTAAGCGGCTCTATGTCGTACTGACAATCGCGGCGATCTTCCTTATTTCGGGGATCCTGCCGCTGTCCGCCGTGCCCGGCGCCATCAACTGGAACGTGCTGATGATGATCGGCGGAACCATGATCCTGGTGGACTACTTTATCGATTCCTGCATGCCGAACAGGCTGGCGGATTCAATTCTGGACAAGGCGAAGAACGTCTGCATGGTAACGGTCTTTATGTCCCTTTTTGCAGGTGCTGTTTCCGCCTTCATGGACAATGTGGCGACGGTGCTTATGATCGCGCCGGTGGGCCTGGCCATCTGCAGGCAGCTGAATATTTCCCCGGTCTCCATGATCCTTTCCATTGCGGTCTCCTCCAACCTGCAGGGAGCCGCCACTCTGGTGGGCGATACCACCTCCATCATGCTGGGCGCCTTTGCACACATGGATTTCATGGATTTCTTCTGGATGAAAGGACGGCCCGGGATCTTTTTCGCGGTGGAACTTGGAGCCCTCGCCACAGTCCCCATTATGCTGTGGCTGTTCCGGAAGGACAAGGCGGAGGTCAAGGGTGGAAAGAAGACTGAGGTGAAGGAGATGATCTCCTCTGTCCTTCTGCTGCTCCTGGTGGTGACGCTGATTATGGCTTCCTTTTTCCCGGAGAAGCCGGACGTCACGAACGGCGTGATCTGCCTTTCCTACGCCCTGCTGATGATGCTGCTGGACTACCTGCGCACGAAAAATCCGGAACACGCGAAGCGGGCTCTGAAGAACGTCGATTATGAGACCCTGCTGCTGCTCACCGGCCTCTTTATGGTGATCGAGGGAGTGACCCAGGTGGGCCTGATCGAGGATTTTGCGGACCTGATCGTAAAGACAGGAGGAGACAATGTATTTCTTCTGTACACCATCGTCGTGTGGGGCTCGGTCATCGTATCCGCCTTCGTGGACAATATCCCCTATGTGGCCACCATGCTGCCGGTGCTGACCAGCGTGACCTCCATTCTTGGGATCCCGCCGTATCTCCTTTATTTCGGGCTTCTGACCGGCGCCACCCTGGGCGGGAATCTCACGCCCATCGGCGCCTCCGCGAATATTACGGCAGTGGGGCTTCTGAAGAAGAACGGGAACGAGGTGTCCTTCGCTGATTTCATGAAGATCGGCGTTCCCTTCACCCTGACAGCGGTGATGACGGGCTATGTGTATTTGTGGATCTTCTGGAGAGGCTGATTAGAAAGGAACAGATCGATGCTTCCATACAAATTGATCGCAGCTGTGTATTTCGAAGGCAGCAGTCTGCACGCCGCTGCAGCAGGAATCATTCTGATCGTCGGACAGTGGAAATTATTTCAGAAGTCCGGTATCCGGGGATGGTGGGCCGCCGTTCCCTGTGCCAGGAATTATATGCTGGCCCGCTGCGCGGGAAGAGAAGAAGAAGGAAGGGTGGTCGCGGCAGCGGCCCTGATCGAGATCGTCACGGAAGTCCTGCTCCTTCTTTTTCCGCACAGCGATGACTCTCCGCTGCTGGTCCTGGCAGCGGTGATCGTGGTCCCTGTCGCCATCATCCAATTGATTTACGAGATCCGGGTCTATCTGGGGCTGATCGAGGTCTACGGGGAGAAGCGGAGATGGCTTCTGCTCTGGATATTGGTCCCCTGGATCACAGCGCTGCTCTGGGGATCCCGGGAGAAGTACCAGCCGGGATGGAAGGCAGGAGAGTTCCGCAGCAGAGCGAAATCTTACATCACAGGTTCCGATGTCAGCGGCATGGACGAAGGACTGACTGTAAACTTAAAAGAGCGCTCCGTCTGGTCCTTCTTCCAGAAAAAAACACTCCTCCGGGATATCCACATGTATATTAAACCAGGCAGGATGGTCCTTCTGCTCGGCGGTTCCGGCGCGGGCAAGACGACCTTTCTGAACGCGGTGAACGGATATGAGAAGGCAGATGCGAAGATCCGCCTGAACGGCAGCGACGTTTATGCAGAATACAAAAAGATGCAGTTCGAGGTAGGCTTCGTCCCGCAGCAGGAGCTGATGCGGGGCAAGGATACGGTGTACCGCACGCTCTATGATGCCGCGCTTCTCCGGCTCCCGGCGGAACTTACCGCCAAGGACAGGAAGGAGAGGGTGAACCAGGTGCTGGAGATCTTCGGACTGACCCCGGTGAAGAACAGCCTTGTGGAAAAACTTTCCGGCGGGCAGAAAAAGCGTCTGTCCATCGCGATGGAGCTGATCTCCAGCCCGGCCCTGTTCATCCTGGATGAGCCGGACTCCGGCCTGGACGGCGTGATGGCGCGGGAACTGGCGCAGCAGCTGCGCCGGATCGCGGACATGGGAAGAGTCGTCATCGTGATCACCCACACCCCGGACCGCGTGATCGATCTTTTCGACGACGTGATCGTGCTCGCGAAGGATACGGAGCGGACCGGAAGACTCGCCTTCTTCGGCACCATTGAGGAAGCCAGGGCTTTCTTCGGGAAAGAGAGCATGGAGGAGATCGTGAAGTCCGTAAACCGCAAGGAAGAGGGCGGAGACGGAAGAGCAGACGAGTTCATCGAGAAG
This sequence comes from Stomatobaculum sp., assembly GCA_017449925.1. The sequence goes on along the minus strand of JAFSYO010000134.1, from coordinate 100,622 downwards.
TTTGCGGAGGTGCAGAATGCCTGATCAAGAGAAAAAGATCCTGACAGAAGGCGGCGCCGCAGAGCAGATAAACGTTTCGGAGCAGAAAAGCACCGGGGAGCTTGTGAGCGCCGTCCGGCGCCCCAGGATGCACTACCACGGCCGGGTCACCCAGGTCCTGATCTATCTCGGGAAGTTCCTCAGGATGTTCATCTATCAGAATGACTGGAAAGTGCTTCCCATGGCGGCATTGATCGCCGGCATGGTGTCGGTGGTGATCCGGAGAAGCATGTTCATGAACATGGAAGGCACTCTGAAGGGCGCTCTGGCCCTCAGCTGCCTCGCCATATGGAACGGATGTTTCAATTCCGTGCAGGTCGTCTGCCGGGAACGCGGGATCATCAAACGGGAGCACAGGTCGGGGATGCATATTTCTTCATATGTATTCGCCCACATGGTGTACCAGGCGCTGCTCTGCCTTATGCAGACGGTCCTGACGATCTACGTGTGTTCGGTCATGAAAGTCCGCTTTCCGGAGGAAGGGCTGTTCACTCCCTGGTTCAAAGCGGACCTCGGTATAACGATCTTCCTTATCACCTACGCGGCGGATATGATGTCCCTCTGGATCTCCAGTCTGGTACACACCGCTGCCGCAGCCATGACCCTCATGCCCTTTATCCTGATCCTTCAGCTGACCTTCTCGGGCGGCGTGTTTTCCCTGCCGGGACGGCTTCAGGGGCTTTCCACCCTGACGATCTCCAACTGGGGACTGAAATGCGTGGCATCCCAGGCCGGGTACAATGACCTGCCGATGATGACCGCCTGGAACATGCTCTCCGGGATGGAGAAGGAAGAAGTGGAGGTCACGATGAAGCTGGGGAACATCTTCCGCTTCGTCGTGGATCATCTGGAAATGGATCAGCCGGAGGAACAGCCCCTGGCGGAGGATCCGACGGTGAAATACCTGCTGGAGGACCCCGGGCTGGAGGATATCCGGGAAGAACCTGTCACTGTGAAGACAACAGTGGGGGAAATCATAGATGCCGCCGGGAAAGAAAAAACAAAAGAGACCGTCATTCAGAAGACCTCCGCAGCGAACCGTTCACCGGTGTATGACAATACATTTGATAATATTCTGTCGTGCTGGGGGAACCTGTTCCTGTTTGCGATAGCCTTTGCCGCGCTTTCGGTGCTGACGCTGGAATTCATCGACAAAGACCGCCGCTGACAAGGAAGCGGTTGACAGGAAGAAAAGAGAAGTCTAATATAATAAACGAATTGGGGGGCTTGCGTTAAGCAGGCTGAGAGTCGGCTGGATCGCCGTTACCCACATAACCTGATTTGGATAATGCCAACGTAGGGAACATAAAAGCTTTACGCATAAAGAATGTTTGCGTTCAGAAGAGATTCCCTGCGGGGAATCTCTTTTTTGATTTAACGCATCACCGCGGCGGATCGGGGGCACCACTTTCCGTCGCGTTATAAAACGAAATGCTGAAATGAAAGGAGCAGAGAATATGAAAACAGCATTGACGATCGCCGGAAGCGATTCCAGCGGAGGCGCCGGGATCCAGGCGGATCTGAAGACCATGCTGGCCAACGGGGTGTTCGGCATGAGCGCCATCACGGCGCTGACGGCCCAGAATACCACGGGGGTGCAGGGGATCTTTGAAGTGACGCCGGAATTTCTGGAGCAGGAACTTGACAGCGTATTTCAGGATATTTTCCCGGATGCGGTAAAGATCGGCATGGTCTCTTCGGCGGACCTGATCAAGAGCATCGCGAAGAAGCTCCGGGAGTATAAGGCCCGGCATATCGTGGCGGACCCGGTGATGGTGGCCACCAGCGGCTCGAAGCTTCTCAGCGACGGGGCGGTAATGACGCTGATGGAGGAACTGCTTCCTCTGGCGGAGGTCATCACCCCCAACATTCCCGAGGGAGAAGTACTTTCCGGCATGGATATCCGCAGCGAGGAGGATATGATCACTGCGGCGGAAAAGATCAGCCGGCAGTGCGGCTGCGCAGTCCTCATGAAGGGCGGCCACAACCTGAACGACGCGAATGATCTTCTGTACAGGAACGGATCCTTCCAGTGGTTCCGGGGGAAAAGAATCGATAATCCCAACACCCACGGCACCGGCTGTACGCTTTCCAGCGCCATCGCTTCGAACCTTGCGAAGGGCATGGACCTGGACGCGGCAGTGAAACAGGCGAAGGATTATATTTCCGGCGCGCTGGCGGCGCAGCTGGATCTTGGAAAAGGCCGCGGACCCATGGACCATGGATTTGATCTTGGCGGCACCTTTGCTTCGCATGAAGCCTGAACCAATGAAAGCGGCGGAATTCCGGAATGTCACCTTCCGCTACGACAAAAAGGAAGCTCCGCTGATCGAGAATCTTAGTTTTTCTGTCCGGCAGGGAGAATTTGTGGCCCTGGTGGGACCCTCCGGATGCGGGAAAAGCACGGTGTTCCGTCTCCTGAACCGGCTGAACGTCCCGGAACAGGGGGAGATACTGATCGGCACGAACAACGCAGTCTGCGGCTACATGCCGCAGCAGGACATGCTGCTGCCCTGGCGGACCGTGGCGGAAAACGTGGCGCTTCCCCTGGAGATCAGGACGGAGAAGAGCGGGGAACGGCTTTCCGGCGCGGACCTTCGGAAAAAGGCGCTGGAAGCCCTGGAAGCTGTCGGCCTGAAGGGCTGGGAGGACAAGCTTCCGCGGGAGCTTTCCGGAGGCATGCGGCAGCGCGCTTCCTTTGCGCGCACCCTGATGACAGGGGCAGAGCTGCTTCTTCTTGACGAGCCTTTTTCAGCACTGGATTACCTGACCCGGCTTTCCATGCGGGAATGGCTTCTGGAACAGTGGGAGCGGGACCGCAAGACGGTGCTGTTCATCACCCACGACGTGGAAGAGGCGGTATTTCTTTCCACCCGCATCCTGGCGGCGGAAAGCAGCCCCATCCGGGAATTAAAAGAATACACTGTACCCCTCGGATACCCGAGGACAGAGGCGTCTCTCAATACATCTGAGGCGCTGGAATTAAAGGAACAGCTGATCAATATGTTCCGGAAGGGAGAGTTATGAATTCCGGAACAGAAATAAAGAAGAGAAATTCCAATCTTCCTGCGGCCATACTGGTATTTTGTTTCCTGATGATCTGGCAGGGAGCGGCCATGCGGATGAACGCGGCCTATATTCTTCCTTCTCCCCTGCAGGTCCTGAAACGTCTCTGGGAACTTCGGGAGCCGTTATTCAAGGCGCACCTCCCGGCCACCATGCAGGTGGTGGGGGTCGGGCTTCTGATCTCCGTAGTGCTGGGCATGGCCCTGGCGATCCTGATGGATCTGAGCCCCACGGCGGAACAGGCGCTGTACCCGCTGATCATTGTTTCCCAGACCATACCCACCACGGCGCTGGCGCCGCTGTTCGTGATGTGGTTCGGGTATACCGTCTGGAGCAAGGTGCTGGTGACGGTGCTCATCACCTTTTTCCCGGTGGCGATCACCGTGTTTGACGGATTCCGCGCCGTGCCGCCGGAAATGAAGGAACTTCTCCGCACCTACGGCGCGACAGAAGCGCAGATCTTCCGGAAGCTGAAACTGCCGGCGGTGCTGCCGTACTTTTTCTCCGCGCTGAAAATGGCGATGCCCCTTTCGGTCATCGGAGCGGCGATCGGAGAGTGGCTGGGGGCCCAGAGCGGACTGGGTTATTTTTCGAAGCGGATGATGACGCAGCTGGACGGCGCAGGCGTTTTCGCCCCGATCCTTCTGTTAAGCGTCGCCGCGGAACTGATGGTGATCATAGTCGGCATCCTGGAGAAGTATTTTCTCAGGTGGCGGCAGACAGAAAGGTAAAGACATGAGAAAAATGTGGAACAGAACGGCGGCTGTAGCTGCTGCGGCTGCGCTTATTATGGGAATATTGACGGGCTGCGGAGGGGCCGCACCGGCGGCGACAGCAGCACCGCAGACGGAAGCAGCGAAGACAGAAGCTGCGAAAACAGAGGCCGCGAAAACGGAAGCAGCGCAGACGGAGGCTGCAAAGACGGAGGAGAAGAAGCCCCTCCGGGAGATGAACGTGGTGCTGGACTGGTACCCGAACGCCATCCACAGCTTCCTGTATGCGGCCATCGAACGCGGATATTTTGAAGAGGAAGGTCTGGATGTGAAGATCCGCTTCCCCGCCAACGAGAACGATGCCATCGCCCTGGTGGCGGCGGGCAAAGCGGAGATCGGCCTCTACTATCAGCAGGACACGATCCAGGCGGTAGTGAACCAGGGAGTCAGGATCAAATCCATCGGCGCGGTGTGCCAGACGCCCCTGAACGTGATCCTTTCCCTGAAGGAAAAGAATGTGAACAGTCCCGCGGATTTTGTCGGCAGGACCGTAGGCTACGGAGGCACGGCCCTTTCCGAGGCCATGGTGGAAGCCATCATGGACAATGTGGGCGCGGACCCGAAGAGCGTGACGCTTCAGAATGTTGGATTTGACCTGATGAGCTCCATGACCACCGGACAGGTGGACGCCACCATCGGATGCCTGGTGAACCACGAGGTGCCGCAGATGGAAGAGGAAGGGTTCGAAGTCTCCTGGTTCCAGCTGACGGATTATGGCATGCCGAACTTCTACGAGCTGGTCTACCTGGCCAACGACAAGATGATCGAAGAGGAGCCGGAGACCCTGAAGGGCTTCCTCCGGGCCTGTAATAAGGGCTTCGCAGATTTCCGCGACGATACGGACGCAGTGCTGCAGATCCTTCTGGACAATCAGAGCGAGGAGAATTTCCCCCTGTCCCCGACGGTGGAAAAGAAGAGCGCCGAGGAGCTGCTGCCCAGAATGGAAACGGCGGACGCACCCTTCGGGACCCAGACAGAAGAGAACTGGAAGGAGAACATCGACTGGATGCACGAGCGCGGGCTGATCGACCGCGTGCCGGAAGTCTCCGAGATCATGGTCACACTTGAATGAACTGACAGCAGTTCGATCAAAAGATAACAAGACCCTGCTTTCCGCCGCACGGAAAGCAGGGTTTTTCCGCTTGTACGGGGCCTGTTTTTGCTTTATAATGAAAAATCACATCTATAGTAGATTCTTTATATTTCAGTATCGCTTGTTTTTATTCTGAAAGTGTACAGAAAAGAATGACAAATACAGGTTCAAAAACCACCGGCGTCCGGGATATGACCCAGGGGCCGATCTTAAAACATATCCTGATGTTCGCTGTGCCGCTCCTGTTCGGCAATGTTTTCCAGATGCTCTACAATACGGTGGACTCCATCGTTGTGGGGAATTTTGTCGGCAAGGAAGCTCTGGCAGCGGTGGGCTCCACCACCATGATCATCAATATGCTGGTGTTCTTTTTCAACGGCTTTTCCGTGGGGGCCGGCGTGGTGATCGGCCAGCGTTTCGGTGCGAAGGAAGAAGATGAGCTGCATACCGCCATCGAGACCACTATGGCGCTGACCTTCGTGTTCTGCGTTCTCTTCACCATCATCGGCATGTCCTATGTCCGTCCCATGCTCTACCTGATGGCGACCCCGGAGGATGTATTCGACAACGCGGCCAGCTATCTCAACATTTATTTCGCCGGCATCGCCGGCCTCCTCATCTACAACATGGGGAGCGGGATACTTCGGGCGGTGGGCAATACTACGCTGCCCCTCATGTTCCTGGTGCTGACCAGCATCCTGAACATCATCCTCGACCTTTTTTTCGTGATCGCGCTGCATATGGGCATAGAGGGCGTGGCCTACGCGACCATTCTCTCTCAGTTCATCTCCGCGGTGCTGACGCTGGCGCTCCTTACCAGAACGAAAGAGATGTACCGCCTGGTCTGGAGGGACCTGCGGATCGACCGGACAGTGACAGGGCTCATCTTTGCCGTGGCGCTGCCGGCGGGCATCCAGTCCGTCATCACGGCTTTTTCGAACACCTTCGTCCAGGCTTACATCAACTACTTCGGCTCCAGCTGCATGGCGGGATGGAGCTGCTACAACAAGCTGGACCAGGTGGTGTTCCTCTTTGCCCAGAGCGTCGCCATGGCAGCCACTACTTTTGTCAGCCAGAACGTCGGCGCAAAACAGGAGGAGCGGGCGCGGCGCGGGACCACAGTTTCTATGGCCGTGACCGTGACCACGATCCTGGTGACAGGAGGGATCCTTGTTCTGAACGCCAGGTACGCGGTGATGCTGTTCACGAAGGATGAATCGGTCATCTCCTTCGGCGTCATGTTTATTCAGACAAATACCCTGTTCGTGGTATTTAACGGTGTTAACCACATCCTGGCGGGCGCGCTCCGGGGAAGGGGAGATTCCCGGGGGCCGATGTACATTATGCTGACGGGTTTTGTGGTACTCCGGCAGATCTATCTGTTTGTCCTGACCCGTTTCATCTCTAACACACCCCGGCCGGTGGGCTTCAGTTATCCGGTGGGATGGATGCTGACTATGACCATGGAACTGATCTATTACAGATACCGCCTGAAAAAAATGAAAGAGGAAAAAGCGGCGAAAGCGGAACAAATGGCGAAAACGGAATAAACAAAGAAACCGGCAGTAATTCAATATAAAAGTAAACAGGAGGATTTAAGTATGAATCAGGCAATTGCGACAAAAAACGCGCCGGCAGCTATCGGTCCCTACAGCCAGGGGATCAAGGCAGGAAAAACCATCTATGTCTCCGGGCAGATCCCCATCGATCCGGCCACGGGAGAGTTCGCGGGACAGGATATCGAGAGCCAGACCCGGCAGAGCCTTACCAATATCAGAAACATCCTGAAGGAAGCCGGCGCAGACATGTCCGCAGTGGTGAAGACCACCGTGCTTTTAAAGGATATCGCGGACTTCGCGGCCATGAACAAGGTCTACGCAGAGTTCTTTACCGAACCCTATCCGGCGAGAGCTGCATTCCAGGTGGCAGCGATCCCGAAGGGAGCCCTGGTGGAGATCGAGGCTGTGGCGGTCACGGACTGAGCGCAGGATGTGCTGCTGATCGACGATACAGAAAACGAAAGGATATACGGCAGAATGGATTTTACAGAACAGATGGAGCGGATCAACAGCAAAAATCCCTTCCTGGTACATAACGGCATCCACATCACGTCCCTTTCTTCAGAGAAGGCAGAAGCGGAGGCCAGGCTGGAAGATTTTTCGATGAATATGATGGGGACGCCCCACGCGGGGCTCCTGTTCCTGCTGGGTGAGTGCACTTGCGGGACCTTGCTCCGAAGCGACGGCTCGAAGCAGGTGCTGACGGACTCCACCTTCCGTTTTCTGAGAGCGGCGGGGAAGACGGAACGGATCGCTGCAAAGGCAGTGATCATCAAGCGGGGACGGAATCTTTCCGTGTGCCGGGCGGAGATCTTTGATCCGATGAGCGGAAAACTGCTGGCGGAGGGAGAGTACCAGTTCGCCGCAGTGTAAATGATATTTAAAAAAGATAAAACAGTTGTCCGGCAGACGAGGATTCCAGCGTTTGCCGGACAGCTGTTTTTCAGTCTGGAGGCGGGTTACAGTCCATCCGGGAAAAACGCGGATAGAAACTTTCCTCAGAATGAGGTATAGTTGGTACAAGATGCTCAGACTGAAAGGAAGTTAATAATCTTATGAACAGTTTCTGGATATCATTTAACGCGGTGATTCCCTTTGTCCTGTATCTTGCTTTCGGCTACGGAGTAAGACGGGCAGGACTGGCAGATATCGCGTTCCTTCGTAAGCTGAACAAGGTGTCTTTCCAGGCGTTTTTCCCGCTGCTCATGTTCGACAACATGTATACCATCGGGGATTCTTTTCCCCTGACCGCCAAGTTTTTTGCCTTCGCGATGGCAAGCTTCGTCGTTACCATCGGAGGCTCCTTTGCTGTCGTACCGAAAATTATTAAGGACCAGAGGCAGATCCCGGTGATCATACAGGGCGTGTACCGCAGCAATATCCTCCTTTTTGCGGTGCCCCTGGTGCAGAACCTGTTCGGGGACAGTGAGATGGTCATGGCGGCGGCGCTGGTGGTGATCGTGGTGCCGGTCTACAATGTCACAGCGACCATCATCCTGGAAATGTATTCCGGAAGAGAAAAGTCCTCGCCCCTGAAGTTCCTGATCAGTATTCTGACGACACCTTTGATCTTAGGCGCCTGGGTAGGGTTCCTGTTCAAGCTTCTGAACGTTCCCATCGCGCCGCCGGTCATGAAGGTGATCGGCCAGTTCGCCGATATGACTACGCCGCTGGCACTCTTCATTCTCGGAGGCACCCTGGAATTCGTTTCCCTGGGAAAGCATATGAAGATGCTGACCGTCGTCATGGCGATCAAGATGATCCTTGTGCCGGCAGGCATGCTGTTTTTCGGTACCCTGATCGGTCTTTCCACGATGGAGCGTTTCCTTGCGCTGGCCCTCTACGCCACGCCGGTGGCCACGGCGACCTTCCCCATGGCCCAGGTCTACGGGGCGGATGCCGACCTGGCAGGAGAGCAGGTGGTGCTGACGACCATCTGCTCCGTCGTGATCCTGTTCTTCTGGATCGTCTTTATGCAGAGTATGGGGATGATATGAAAATAATAGGGTCAGAATCCCTTACACCGAGGAAAGATTACTTGCATTGGTAAGAGTTTTTTGTTTCGAAAGGAGCAGATTATATGAAGATCTCGGACATTCTGAAACAGGAAAAGGTGACGCTGTCCCTGGAGGTGTTCCCGCCGAAGACATCGGAGAAGTATGAATCCACCGCGGCTGCAGCGAAGAAGATCGCGGCGCTGCATCCGGATTTCATGAGCGTGACCTACGGCGCCGGCGGAGGCACCGGCACCTATACCGCGGGCATCGCGGAGGAGATCCAGAAGGAATACGGCGTCCCCACGCTGGCGCACCTCACCTGCGTCTCCTCTTCCCGGGAGCATGTCCTGAAGATGCTGAAGGTCTACGAGGAGAAAGGGATCGAGAATATTCTGGCGCTCCGGGGAGACATTCCACAGGACGGCAGGGTGTCTGAGGACTACCGCTACGCTGCGGAGCTGATCCGGGACATTCATGAATATGCCGGAGGGAAGTTCTGCCTGGGCGGCGCCTGCTACCCGGAGGGCCATGTCGAGTGCGTCCACAAGAAGGACGATATCGGCCACCTGAAGGAGAAGGTGGACGCGGGCCTGGATTTCCTGACCACCCAGATGTTCTTTGACAACAACATTTTCTATAATTTCCTGTACCGCATCCGGGAGCGCGGTATTTATCTCCCGGTGATTGCCGGCATCATGCCCATTACCAACGCGAAGCAGCTGTCCCGGTCCGTGGCTATGTCCGGGACGGACGTGCCCCAGCGCTTCCGCGCCATTGTGGACTATTTCGGGGAGAACCCGGAGGCCATGAAGCAGGCGGGCATCGTTTACGCTACGGAACAGATCGTGGACCTGATCGCCAACGGGATCAGGCACATTCACGTTTACACCATGAATAAACCCTCGGTGTCAGCCGCCATCATGGCGAACCTGTCCGAGGTCCTGAAATAAGATGGGAGAGGAGTTCTCCCAGGCTGTCCCGGAGGACAGCTTCGGACGGGTGCGGAGGGAAATGTACCGGTACATGGGATACGGCCGCTCGCTGCCGGAGCCGGAGGTCGAGGCGGAAGCCGGGCGATGTCTTTCGGAGCTGCTTACTGAGACAGATCCGAAGACCGTCTGGAGACGCTTCCCGCTGGAGCTTCCCGGAGAAGACCGGATCTGTATTGCGGGCATGGAGATCAGCAGTAAGGCGCTGCGCCGGAATCTGGAGGGCTGCCGGGAAGTGTTCCTGATGGCGGCGACTCTCGGACTTTCCCCCGACCGCATGACGGCCAGGGCGCAGGCCGCGGGAAAAATGAGCCGCGCGGTAATGCTGCAGGCTGCCGCCGCGGCGCTTATTGAGGAGGTCTGTGACAGGCTGAACGAAGAGCTGCGGCAGATGGCTGCGGAAGAAGGAAAGGTCCTCAGGCCCCGTTTTTCTCCCGGCTACGGGGATTTCAGCCTGGAGCATCAAAAAGAGCTGTTCCGTATTCTGGAGGTCCAGAAACGGATCGGCGTCACCCTGACGGAACACCTTCTGATGATGCCGTCGAAATCTGTCACCGCAGTGATCGGGATCGCGGACGCGGAAGCGCAGAAGAGCGGCCTGCAGTCCGCTTCAGAAGCATGTACGGGATCCGGCTGCGGCGCTTGTGATAAGAAGGACTGCAGCTTCCGGAGGTATCCGGCGGCAGAAATGCAGGAAAGGAGTCACCAATGAAGAAGAGTTTTCTGGAACGTCTCGGACAGGAACGGCTTTACTGGGACGGAGGCACAGGATCTGTCCTGCAGTCGAAGGGACTGAAGGGCGGAGAACTGCCGGAGCGGTGGAATCTGACCCGGCCGGAGGACATCGTCCAGCTGGCAGTCTCTTATCTGGAAGCAGGAAGCGCCATCGTGAACTCCAACACCTTCGGCGCGAACCGTCTTCATTACCCGGACCCGGAGGAGCTGAAGGCAGTGGTCCAGGCAGGCGTGAGGCATGTTCAGGAAGCCCGCCGCCGGACCGGCAGGGAGGACAGCTTCGTCGCCCTGGACATCGGCCCCACCGGCCGCCTTTTAAAACCGATGGGAGACCTGGATTTTGAGGAAGCAGTTTCCATTTTCGCGGAGGTGGTACGCTTCGGCACGGAAGCAGGGGCGGACCTTATTCTGATCGAGACCATGAACGACAGCATGGAGGCAAAGGCCGCAGTCCTGGCAGCGAAAGAAAACTCTGACTTACCGGTCTGCGTCACCACTATCTATGACGGAAAGGGAAAGCTTCTGACTGGCGGAACTGTACAGAGCGTCACGGCAATGATGGAGGGCCTCCGGGTGGATGCCCTCGGTGTGAACTGTGGCCTTGGACCGCGGCAGATGCTGCCCATCGTGAAGGAACTCACCGAAGTATGCTCCCTTCCGATCATCGTAAATCCGAATGCCGGTCTTCCCCGTTCGGAAAACGGAAAGACGGTCTACGATCTCAGCGCGGAGGAATTCGCTTCGGCGATGCTGGACATCGCAAAACTTCCGGTCCATGTGCTGGGCGGCTGCTGCGGAACGACGCCGGAGTATATCCGGAAGGAGGTCATGCTTACCAGGGATATTCCCTTTACACCCCCGGTGAAAAAACACCGGTCAGTGGTCTCCAGCTTTTCCCGGACAGTGGAGATCGGCGGAAAGCCTGTCATTATCGGAGAGCGCATCAACCCCACCGGGAAGAAGAAATTCAAGGAAGCGCTCCGGAATAAAGATATCGAATATATTCTCCAGCAGGGCATCGAACAGGAGGACAGCGGCGCCGACATGCTGGATGTGAATGTGGGTCTGCCGGAGATCGATGAGCCCGGGATGATGGAGACCGTCGTCACACGCCTGCAGGGCGTCCTTGCCCTGCCGCTCCAGATCGACACCACCAATGCGGAAGCATTGGAGCGGGGACTCCGGATCTACAACGGAAAGGCCATGATCAATTCTGTCAACGGAAAGCAGGAGAGCATGGACGTAGTGTTCCCCCTGGCCGCGAAGTACGGCGGCGTGGTGGTGGCCCTGGTCCTGGATGAAAACGGCATCCCGGACAGCGCCGAAGGAAGGCTTTCCATCGCCCGGAAGATCTATGCAGAGGCGGAAAAATACGGGATCCCGCGGGAGGATATCCTGGTGGACGGCCTTGCCATGACGATCTCTACGGACACACAGTCTGCCCTCACGACACTGGAGACTATCCGCCGTGTCAGGGAGGAGCTTGGCGGGAACACGATCCTGGGTGTTTCCAATATTTCCTTCGGCCTGCCCCAGAGAGAGGTCATCAATTCCTTTTTCTTCACCATGGCGATGCAGAACGGTCTTGCCTGTGCCATCGTGAATCCGAACAACGAGGCGATGATGGCTTCTTACCGCTCTTATCTTGCCTTGTCGGGACAGGATCCCCAGTGCGCCGGATTCATCGGCGCCTACGGCGGGAAGACCGGCGGATTCGGCTTCGGAGAAAAAAAGAGCGGCGCCGGCCCGGCTTCCGGGCCCGGCGGCAGCACTCAGGCCTCCGGCGCATCGGACCTTTCCGATGCGGTCCTCCACGGAATGGGGGAGAGATCCGCGGAGGAAACGGCGAAGCTTTTGTCCCTGGGGATGGATCCTCTGGAGATCGTGAACAAAGAGCTGATCCCGGCCCTGGATATCGTCGGGAAAGGATTTGAGAAGGGGAGCATCTTCCTGCCCCATCTCCTGATGAGCGCGGAAGCCGCGAAGGCCGCTTTTGAAGTGGTGAAGGAAGCCATGAGCGGGACCGAAGGCGCCTCGAAGGGAAGGATGATCCTCGCCACTGTGAAAGGAGACATCCACGACATCGGAAAGAACATCGTGAAGGTCCTGCTGGAAAACTATGGTTATGAAGTCCTGGATCTGGGAAAGGACGTGGCTCCGGAAACCATCGTGGAGACCGCCGAGAAGGAGAACATCTCCCTCATCGGCCTCAGCGCCCTGATGACAACTACCGTGGTCAGCATGGAAGAGACCATCCGTCTTTTAAGGACCCGGAAGCCTGACACCAAAGTAGTGGTGGGGGGTGCCGTCATGACCCAGGAATATGCCGACCAGATCGGCGCGGACTGCTACGCGAAGGAAGCCATGGACACAGTCCGCTACGCCGACCGCATTTTCGGAGCATAAAAACAGCGTCTGCCGTATCCGGTGATACAGCAGACGCTTCCTTTTTCTGCAGAACAATTCTTACTTGGTCCCGAAGATCCTGTCGCCGGCATCGCCCAGACCTGGAAGAATATAGGCGTGCTCGTTCAGCTGACGGTCCAGATGTCCGACATAGATCTGGACATCCGGGTGTTCTTTCTTAAGTCACTCCAGACCTTCCGGGGCGGCGATGATGCACATGAACTTGATCTTCCTGCCGCCGTGCTGCTTGATGAGCTTCAGGGCGTCGCAGGCGGAGCCGCCGGTGGCGAGCATGGGGTCCGTGACGACGATGACGCGCTCTTCAATGGGGCTCGGGAGCTTGCAGTAGTATTCCACAGGCTCGTGGGTCTCAGGATCTCTGTAGAGGCCGATGTGGCCGACCTTTGCGGTGGGGACCAGCGCCTGGATGCCGCTGACCATTCCGAGACCTGCGCGGAGGATCGGGACAACGGCGAGCTTTCTGCCGGCGATGACCGGAGAGGGGGTGACCTCCAGGGGAGTCTCGATCTCGATATCTTCCGTGGGAAGGTCGGCGAGGGCCTCATAGCCCATCAGCATTCCGATTTCCTCCACCAGAGAGCGGAATTCATTGGTACCGGTCGTCTTGTCGCGGAGACGGGTGATCTTGTGCTGAACCAACGGATGATTGTTAATATATACTTCTGCCATTGTCTGTCCTTTCCAAAGCGTATTTCAGTGATGTGCAGGCTGTCCGGAGATGTCCCCGAGTTGTCCGGAGATGTCCTCGGTCCGGTTTTTCATCTCCAGTTTATCACTTTCCGACACTAATGCAAACCTGATATTTACAGACGGTTCCTTTTGATTTTTCTTTGTGGTATACTGAACGCGACCAGAAGGAGAAGGCTATGCTGAATGAAGACAAAATCCGTCTGATGAATGAAACGGCGCGTTTTGCCAAAAAAGAAGAAAAAATGATGAAGCCTGCACAGAGATACTTCCGGGGCGATTACCTGGCAAAGCATCTCCTGCAGTCCTTTTTCGCGTTCACAGTCAGTTTTGCGCTGCTCTTCGCGGTCTATTCCCTATACAGCCTTGAACGGATCCTTAACACCGTGGATGTGATGGAAGCGGTCCGGTACACGGAAAAGGCTGTTGTCGTCTATTTTATCGGCCTTCTGGTGTTCGAGGCGATCACTGCGGTGGTTTACAGCAGAAAGTATGCTCTTTCTGAAAAGCGGCGGGAGGAGCACCTCATGAAACTGAACCGCCTGAAGAAACGCTATGAAATACAGGACAAGATACGGGAACTGGTAAAGGAGGGCGGAAGGAATGCTTAAAATGCTGATCCTGCGGGACAGGCTCCGCGCTTTTTACGGAAAATACAGTTCCGTTCTGGTGGCGCTGCTTCGTTTCTTTCTCGCGCTTTCTGCAATGCTGCTCATGAACCGGGGCCTGGGGTATATGAAGACCCTTCGTTCACCGGCGATCCCGCTGGTCCTGGCCCTGATCTCGTCGGTCTGCCCCTACGGGGGGATCTGCTGGATCCTGGCGCTCTTTATGCTGGCCCACATCTTTGCAGTCTCTCTGGAGCTGGCGCTGATCACTGCGGCGTTCCTGCTGGTGATCGCGCTCCTGTATTACGGATTCCAGCCGGGAGACAGTTTTCTCCTGATCGTAACGCCGATGCTGTTCGCTCTTAAGGTGCCGTATCTGATCCCGATCCTCGTGGGACTCGGGGGAGCGCTGGTTTCTGTGGTCCCGGTGAGCTGCGGCATCGTGATCTACTATATTCTCCAGTATGTCCGAAGCAACGCCGGACCGCTGACGAACGGGGACGCTCTGGATATCACCCACAGGTATGTCCAGATGATCAACGGGATCCTTCTGAACCGGACGATGCTGCTCTATATCATCGCCTTTGCGGTCTCCCTGATCATCGTCCGTCTGGTGCGCACACTGCCGATCAATGACGCGTGGCCCTTCGCGGTCATCGCAGGACTGCTCTCCATGCTGATCGTTTTCTTTACAGGCAGTGTTCTGTACAGCATCTCCATCGACATGGTAAGTCTCATCGGAGGCTGCGTCCTGTCAGGAGCGGCAGCGGCGGTCTACCAGTTTTTTGTCTTCAGCGTGGATTACTCCCGGACGGAGTATACCCAGTTCGAGGACGACGAATATTATTATTACGTGAAGGCTGTGCCGAAGATCACTGTCACTGCGCCTGAGCCCCGGGTGCAGAGGATCAACACAGTCAGGAGGCCGAAACACGCAAGAGAAGCGGAAGCCAAGAGGTAAGAAAGATGGAGCTGATAATGGAAAACCTGCAGTCCCTGGCGGGGCTGCTTCCGCGCATCACACTGACGGGGTTCATTGAGATCGCGATCATCTCCCTGATGGTCTACGCGTTTCTGAACTGGGTCATGGACACAGAAGCCTGGGTGCTTCTGCGCGGTCTGTTCATGATCTTCGCGTTCGTGGTCTTCTGCGCCTTCCTGCAGCTTGACACGATCCTCTGGATCCTGGGCAGGATCGCTACCATCGCGGTCATCGCACTGGTCATCATT
The DNA here is from genome assembly GCA_017449925.1 of Stomatobaculum sp. Next base: position 85,419 of record JAFSYO010000134.1, on the reverse strand, counting down.
TTTCAGCCGGAACTGCGGCGCGCACTGCAGCAGCTGGGTTCTTCCGGTTTCTTTGCCATGAGCGGGCTTCTGGAAGGATGGAAAGCAAGCGTCGGTTTTTCTGAGGAGACAGTGATGCATCTGGTGGATGCTTCCTTCAAGATGGGGAAGGTCAAAACCGGCGCATTGATGGTCATTGAGCAGAAAATCTCCCTGAAGGATTTTATTGCCAAGGGCATCGAGATCGACGGAATAGTTTCCAGCCAGCTGCTCATCAATATTTTTGAGCATAATACGCCGCTCCACGACGGAGCGGTGATCATCCGGGGCAACAGGATCGTAACTGCGACGAGCTACCTGCCGCTGTCGGAAAAGAAGATATCCAAGGAATACGGAACCAGGCACAGGGCTGCCCTGGGCATCAGCGAGGTCTCGGACTCGGTCACTATCGTGGTCTCCGAGGAGACCGGACGGGTCTCGGTGGCGAGGGACGGCAGGCTGATGACGATCCGCGATCCGGAGAAGCTTCAGGAAATCCTGACCGGACTGATCAAGAAAGAAGAACCGGAGCCGAAACGTTTCGGGCTTGGCTTCCTGCTGAAGGGAAAGGATGAGGATGAACGAAAGGACAAGAAACAGCCGTCTGAATAAACAGAACAGGCAGAGCAGTGATAAAAAAGGCCGGATGTCGCTCCGGCTTGTTTCTGTCCTTATAGGACTCCTGATCTGGCTTACGGTGGTGAATATTTCCAATCCCGAGGTCTCCAGGACCAAAACGATTCCCGTGACTGTGATCAACGAGAATGTCCTGACCTCCGCCGGGAAGTGCTATACGATCCAGGGAGGGGACAACGTTACTGTCAGCTACCAGGTGAGAAGCAGGGACGCCTACCGGATCGAAGCGGATACCTTCCGGGTCGTGGCGGATCTGTCGAATCTGTATAACGTCACAGGCTCTGTCCCGGTCACGGTGGAGGTAGTGAAGAACAGGGAACTGCTGATCGGAACGCCGGCCGTACGGCCCCAGGTGATCCATGTCAGCACGGAGGATCTTCAGAACAAGAGCTTTTCCGTCAGTTCTTCTGTAAGAGGACAGGTCATGCCGGGCCATTCCGTGGGAACGATCTCTGTAAGTCCTGAAACGATCATGGTCAGCGGCCCCATGTCCCAGGTGGGCAGGATCAGCTCTGTGGGCATCGTGGTGGACATCAGCGGACACGAAGAGGATTATAAAGGAACAGAGAAGCCGAGGTTCTTCGACGCCAACGGAAATGTGATCTCCTTCGGCGACGAGGGACCAGTCACAGAACCCGAAGAGATTTCTTATGAAGTGGACATGCTTCTGGGCAAGACTCTGACGCTTCAGTATGAAGTGTCCGGGAATGCCGCCCCCGGATACCGGTTCACCGGCGCGGAATCGCCGATGAAATCCGTGGCCGTGGTAGGTGAAGATGATATCCTCAGTAAGATGAACGAGGTGACGATCCCGGGGACTGCCTTGAATGTGGAGGGCGCCACGGAGAACCAGACTGTGACTGTGGACCTTTCCCAGTACCTGCCTGCTGGTGTGACTGTCCGGGGGAATTCCCTTGCCGCTGTAACGCTTAAAGTGGAGGCGCTGAACAGCAGGGCGTTCCAGCTGTCTCTCGACAACGGGATCGAAACGATCGGGAGAAAAGAGGGGCTGGTGTATACACTGTATCCGAACCTGATCTCCGTGGAGCTGAGCGCTCTGCCCGAGGAGCTCAGGACGCTGTCTTCGGAGGACCTGAACGCCACCCTGGATCTTACCGGCTTGGAAGCCGGCAACTATACAGGGCATCTGTCTGTCACGTCTCCCCAGGGCACCAGCGTCGCTTCGATCACTCCCTTTACGGTGATCGTTTCAATTGAAGAAGAGGGACCGTCGGGAACCTTTGTGGGAGAGAACGGACCGGAGAATGTACAGGATCCGGGCGGCAGTGAAACAGAAGCATCAACGGAAAAAGAAACTGAGGCCAGCGCGGCCGGCCAGGAAGGATCTGAGAGCAGCGCCGGCGCACAGGAAGAGACACAGAGCGGAGATGTTCCGGAGCAGACGGCATCCGCATCCGGTATAAACGGCACATAAGGAGGCATCATGGTCAGTCAGAAGGTGAAAGTCATAAACCCCAGCGGGCTGCACTTGAGACCGGCGGGAAATCTGTGTAAAGAAGCAATTCGGTATGAATCGAAAGTTGAACTGCTGTTCAGAGACAGTGAAGCAAATGCCAAGAGTGTTCTCAGCGTCCTGGGAGCCTGTGTGAAATGCGGCGACGAGATCGAATTCCGCTGCACGGGGCCGGATGAAGCTGAAGCGCTGGAGGCGGTCATTTCCCTGGCGAAAAACGGCTTTGGAGAAGAAGAGTAAACGCAATGCTTGTTTTTATGATCTGTTATGCGGCAGCGGTGCTGTTCTCCAGAGTCTCCCTGTATATCCCCTCGGGACTGTGCCTGATCTTTGCTGCAGCGGTCCTGTTTCATCAGGATATGAGGGGGCCGGGGCTTCCTGTGCGTCTGAGGGCGCTGTTCTCCCTCTGCTTTGTAGGAGGCCAGGGGCTCTCGTGTCTGAAGCTGTCGAAGCTGCAGACAGACTGGGAAGGATTGACCTGGGCTGTTCTGTTTCTTGCCTACGCGGGATTCTGGCTGGTTTTTGAACTGTTGAAGAAAAACGCGGGCGGGACAGTGACCCGGAATATGACCGGAAGACTGAAGGAACTGAAAAGGGGAAGGCTGTTTCTCTCTATACTGGGGATCTGCCTTATCTCCTGGGCCTCTTTTTTCACGGAGGCAGCTCTTCTGGGTTATGTCCCTTTGTTCCTTCGGGGAGTGCCCCACGCCTATTCCTGGTTCCATGTCAGCGGCCTGCACTATTTCACAGTATCCTGCGCGCTGATCCCGGCGCTAGCCGTCGTGTGGTTCGATACGGAACACGGCGCTTCGCATCTTCAGAAGACTGCAGTGCTGCTGTCAGTAGTCAGCGCCTTTCTGATCCCGGTGCTCTGCGTGTCCAGGTCCCAGATGATCCTGGCAGCCATGCTGGCAGGATTTACCCTGCTTACACTGGAACGGGGAGAAGTGCCTCTGTGGGCAGGCGCATGCGCCGGCGCGGGCCTTCTGGTGCTTTATATTTTTCTTACCGCGGCCAGAAGCCACAGCATCGATTACCTGAACGGAATATTTGAGATGAAATACCGGCTGCCAATTTTCATCAGTCAGCCGTATATTTATATATCCAACAACTACGACAATTTTAACTGCCTGATCCGGGATCTCTCAGCCCACACTTTCGGAGTGCGGATGCTGTTCCCGCTCTGGGCGCTGACAGGACTGAAATTCCTGTTCCCGTCGCTGGTGTCTTCGCCGCTCTATCTGACGAAAGAAGAGCTCACCACCCTGACGCTGTTCTACGATGCCTATTATGACTTCGGCACCGCAGGCGTGGTTCTTTTCTCAGCGGCGCTGGGCGCAGTCTCGTTTTTCCTGGAGAACAGGATGCGGGAAAAGCATGATCCTGTCCTGAATGTGTTCTATGCGCAGATCGCTGCGTATCTTGCCCTCTCGTTCTTTACGACCTGGTTCTCCAACCCGGCGACCTGGTTTTATCTGGCCGAGACGGCGGCAGTGTGGCTGTTCTGCAGAAACAATACAGTTTAAAAAACAGGAGGAAAAACCATGATATCCGAAAAAATGAAGCCTCTGGTCAATAATAATTCCGCCATCCGCGCCATGTTCGAAGAAGGAAACCGCCTCGCGGCTCTTTACGGCCGGGAGAATGTATATGACTTCAGCCTCGGGAACCCGAATGTTCCCGCGCCGAAGGAAGTTAAGCAGGCGCTGCTGGATGTGCTGAACGAGGAGGATTCCTGCTTCGTCAACGGATACATGAGCAACGCGGGTTATCCTGATACCAGGAAGGCCGTAGCGGATTCCCTGAACCGCCGTTTCGGCACTTCCTACAAGGCAGAGAACCTGATCATGGCCGTGGGCGCGGCGTCGGCCCTGAATATCTTCCTGAAGACCATCCTGGATCCGGGAGATGAAGTCGTCACCTTCGCGCCTTACTTCGTGGAGTACGGCAACTATGTGCGGAACTATGACGGAGTCCTGAAAGTGGTCCCGGCGAACACGAATGGCTTCCAGCCGGATATCGAGGGATTCAAGGCCGCTGTCAGCAGCAGAACGAAGGCAGTCATCATCAATACGCCGAACAACCCCACGGGCATCGTCTATTCCAGGGAGACCCTGCAGGCTCTGCAGAAGGTGATCGCCGAAAAAGAAGCGGAGTACGGATCGGTCATCGTGACTATTTCCGACGAACCTTACAGAGAGCTCGCCTATGACGGCGTCACGGTCCCCTGGGTCCCTGACATCATCGAGCACGCCGTGGTCGTCTACTCCTATTCAAAGTCCCTGTCTCTGCCGGGACAGCGTATCGGCTGGCTCCTGATCCCGGACAGCATTCCGGAAGCAGAACAGGTGATCTCCGCGGCTACCATCGCGAACCGCGTGTGCGGCGCAGTCAACGCTCCTTCCCTGATCCAGAGGGCCCTGATCCGCTGCATCGACGCCAGCACGGACATCGAGGCGTACAACGCCAACAGGGAGCTGCTTTACGGAGGCTTAAAGGAGCTCGGGTTTGAATGCGCCAAGCCCCAGGGAGCCTTCTACCTCTTCGTAAAGGCTCCGGACGGCGATGACGGACACTTCGTGGACGTCTGCAAAAAGTACAATGTCCTCGTGGTGCCCGGAAAGTCCTTTGCATGCGCGGGCTATGTGCGCCTTGCCTACTGCGTGTCCAACGACATGATCAGAAGGTCTCTTCCGGCATTTAAGAAGATCGCGGAGGAGTACGGTTTATGAGGCCCTGGGAGCAGAATTTCCGGGATGTGGAGCCCTACACTCCCGGCGAACAGCCAAAGGACAAAAATGTCATCAAGCTGAATACCAACGAAAATCCCTATCCTCCGTCTCCCGCGGTGGAGAAGGCCCTTCGGGAAATGGACCTGTCCCGGCTCAGGAAATATCCTGACCCGGCGGCGGAGGAACTGATACAGGCTATCGCGGAGTACTACGGCATCTCCAAAGACCGGGTGTTCCCCGGCGTAGGATCGGACGATGTCATCGGCATGGCGTTCCTCACTTTTTTCAACGGCCCGAAGCCGGTGCTGTTTCCCAACATCACTTACTCTTTCTATGATGTGTGGGCGGATCTGTTCCGGATCCCCTTCGAGACCCCGGCGCTGAACGAAAAGTTCGAAGTGGTGCCGGAGGACTATTTCCGTGAGAACGGCGGCATCGTCCTGGCGAATCCCAACGCTCCCACCGGAGTTCAGCTTCCCCTGGACCAGGTGGAGGAGATCGTCCGGAGGAACCAGGAATCCGTGATCATCATCGACGAAGCCTATGCGGATTTCGGCGGGGACAGCGCTTTGGGGCTGACGGAGAAATACGAAAATCTGCTGGTGGTCCAGACCTTTTCCAAGTCCCGTTCCTTCGCGGGAATGCGGATCGGGTTTGCCATGGGGCATCCGGATCTGATCGCGGCCCTGAACAGAGTAAAGTATTCCTACAACTCGTACACTATGAACATGCCCTCCATCATCCTGGGAGCGGCAGCGATGCGGGACAGGGCATATTTTGAAGAGACCAGGGACAAGATCATCCGGACCAGGGAACGGGTCAAGAAGGAACTGGCTGCGCTGGGATTTACCTTTGGTGATTCGAAGTCGAACTTTATTTTTGCAAAGAGAGAGGGAACAGACGCGGAGAAGCTGTTCCGGACCCTGAAGGAAAACGGCATTTATGTGCGATGGTTCAGCAAGCCCCTCATCCGGGACTATCTGCGCATCAGCATCGGAACTGATGAGGAGATGGATTGTCTCCTTTCGTTTCTGAGGCAGTATACGGCGGAATGAAGCTTTTCTGCCGCACATCGCTTAGGAGGAAGAAGACATGACTAAAGAAGAGATCCTGAGGATCGTGGAAGAAGAAGAGGTGGAGTTCATCCGCCTTCAGTTCACGGACCTGCACGGAATGTTCAAGAATATCGCCATTACGGCAAGCCAGACAGAACGCGCACTGGACAACAACTGCATGTTCGACGGTTCCAGCGTGGAGGGTTTTGTCAGAGTGGAAGAGTCGGATATGTATCTGCACCCCGATCTCAACACTTTTGAGATCCTTCCCTGGCGCCCGCAGCAGGGCAAGGTGGCGCGCCTGATCTGCGACGTTTACCGTCCGGACGGAAATGCCTTTGAAGGGGATCCCCGCTATATCCTGAAGCGGGCCGTGGAAAAGGCGGAGAAAATGGGCTATCACTTCTATGTGGGACCGGAGTGCGAGTTTTTCCTGTTCCCGCTGGATGAGAACGGAAAAGCGGATGTCTCTGCCCGGGACGGCGCGGGCTATTTTGACACAGAACACCTGGACGGCGCGGAGAATGTCCGCAGGGACATCATCCTGAACCTGGGAGCCATGGGATATGAGATCGAGGCGAGCCACCACGAGATCGCCCCGTCCCAGCACGAGATCGATTTTAAATATGTGGACGCTCTTTCCGCGGCGGATGAGATCATGACCTTCAAGATGGCTTCCAAGATCATCGCCCAGAGGCACGGAATGCATGCTTCCTTCATGCCGAAGCCCATCGAAGGGGAGAACGGCAGCGGTATGCATATCAACATGTCCCTGGCGGACTCGAAGGGCCGGAATCTGTTCATCGACCGGAAGGATCCCAACGGTCTGTCCCACATCGCGTACCAGTTCATGGCGGGCATTCTGGCTCATATCCGGGAGATCCTGCCGCTGACAAATCCGCTGGTGAATTCCTACAAGAGACTTATCCCGGGTTACGACGCGCCTTCCCACATCGCGTGGAGCGAGACGTCCAACAGAAGCCTTCTGATCCGACTTCCTTCCCAGAAGGGCGAGGAGACGCGGATCGAGCTTCGCTGCCCGGATTCCGCGGCGAACCCCTACCTGGCCATTGCAGCCTGCCTGATGGCGGGACTGGACGGCATTGAGAAGAAAATGCGTCCGCCGAAGAGCATCAAGGAAAACATGTTCAATCTGAGTCCGGAAGAGGCAAAACGCCTCGGGGTGGAGGCGCTGCCGGAGACCCTGGGAGAGGCTATCACCTGCTTCGAGATGAGCCTGTTTGCCCGGGATGTGCTTGGCGACCATGCGTTCAACCGTTTCCTTGCAGCGAAGAAGGAGGAGTGGAGGCAGTACCGCACTTCCGTCTCCAGCTGGGAAATGCAGGAATACCTGTATAAGGTGTAATTCGGGTCTGAGATGATACAGAGTATGATCCGGGCCTGAAATGATACAGAATCAGGAGAATCGAGTTATGAAGTTTACCAAGATGCACGGCGCGGGCAACGACTACGTCTACGTGAACTGCTTTGAGGAGACGGTGGAGGATCCCGCGGGGACCGCGGTCCGGGTCAGCGACCGTCATTTCGGGATCGGCTCCGACGGCCTGATCCTGATATGCCCGTCAGAGACCTGCGACGTCCGGATGCGGATGTTCAATGCCGACGGTTCCGAAGGAAAAATGTGCGGGAACGGCGCCCGCTGCGTAGGCAAATATGCTTATGACCACGGGATCTGCCGCAAGGACGAGATCACCATGGAGTCCCCCGGCGGGGTCAAGGTGCTGAAGATCCACGCGGAGAACGGGATCTGCACCAGTGTTACGGTGGACATGGGCGAGGCGGTCCTGACAGGACCTGTGCCGGAAAAGATCACCGTCAACGGCGCGGAACAGGAAATGATCGCGGTGGATGTGGGCAATCCCCACGCAGTTTATTACGTCTCTTCCCTGGAGGAACTGTCGGAGCTGGATCTCACGAAGATCGGCCCAGGCTATGAGCATCATCCGCGGTTCCCCGAGGGAGTCAACTCCGAGTTTATCTATGTCGAAGATCCGGAAAACCTGCATATGCGGGTCTGGGAGCGGGGCAGCGGCGAAACACTGGCCTGCGGCACCGGCGCCACGGCTTCAGCCTACGCCACGATGATCTCGGGGCGCTGCGGCCGGGAGGTGACTATGCATCTCCTGGGCGGGGATCTGAAGATCCGGCTCGGAGAGGACGGACATCTTTTTATGACCGGACCGGCGGTGGAAGTTTTTTCCGGGGAGATCGACCTCTGAACAGGAGTCAGGAGGAGACGATATGAAACGACTGAAAAAGGCTGTGTACAGCGCCTTCTTCGCAGCAGGAGCGGTTCATCTGGTGGCATGTACACCGCAGGATGTCTACGGTCCGCCGCCTGCAGATACTACGGTCTCGCCGACGGACGAGCCGGTGGAAGTGGTCTACGGCCCGCCGGAAATGCTGGATCCGCAGGCAACGGCAGAAGAGATCCCCGAGGACGTCTACGGTCCGCCGTCCTGCTTTGAAGCTCCAGCCGAGGAAACGACCGGGGAAACAGCCGAGGAAACGACCGGGGAAACAGCCGAAGAAACAACCGGGGAAACGGTGCCTGAAGAAGAGATCCCCGAGGACGTCTACGGTCCGCCGTCATATTTTGAGAGCAGCGAGCCGACTGAGGAGATTCCTCCGCCGGTGTACGGCCCGCCGGAATACTGGGAGGCTGCTCCTGTTGTTCAGGAGACGGCGGAACCATCTAAAAAATACGGCGGCAGCGAAGAGGTAGCGGTCACGCTGTACGGTCCGCCGCCGTCTTTCAATATTGAGGCAGTGCCGGCAGACGCGCAGGAGCCGGGGGAGAAAAAGTGAATATTATTTACGATCCCGCCACAAAGCGGGAGGTGAAGACCGCCCACATGAAACTGCTGAAGGAGCACCGGGAGAAGCTCTACAGAGAACCGGATCTCCGGCAGCTGTTCCTGGAGCTTACGCTTCGCTGCAATGAGCGCTGTCTTCACTGCGGCAGCTGGTGCAGCGACCCCGGAAAGACCCTCCCCGCGGGGGAAGAGCTTTCGGTGGAGACCTATCACCGCTTTATGGACAAAATCCGGAAGGATTTCGACCGCCGGCGGATGATGTTCTGCATTACCGGAGGGGAACCGCTGCTCAGAAAAGAGTTTTTCGAGATCATGGACTATGCCGGGAAGCTCGGATTCTCCTGGGGGATGACAACGAACGGCACGATGATCGATGACTCTGTGGCAAAGCGGCTGAAAAAGGCCGGGATGAAAACCGTCTCCGTCAGCATCGACGGACTTCCGGAGACCCACGACAGTTTCCGTCAGACCCCGGGCGCCTACGAAAGAGCCATGCGCGGCATAAACGCGCTCCTGAAGGAAGGCGGCTTCGAGGCGGTACAGGTCACGACAGTGGTGCACCACGGCAATATCGGGGAGCTGGATCAGCTTTACGAAATCATGTGCGGACTGGATATCGATTCCTGGCGGGTGATCAATATGGAGCCCATGGGGCGCGCTTTGTGCCACCCGGAGCTCATGATGACGCCGGAGGATTACCGGAGGCTGTTTTCCTTCATCAGGGAAAAAAGACTTCAGGGTATGCCGGTGGAGTACGGATGCAGCCACTATCTGGGCATAGATTACGAGCATGAAGTGCGGGAGTGGTATTTCATCTGCAGCGCCGGCATCTATGTAGCCAGCATCATGGCGAACGGCGATATCGCCGCCTGCCTGGACATCGAGCGCAGACCGGAACTGATCCAGGGCAACATTCTGAAAGACGATTTTACCGAAGTGTGGAAGCATGGCTTTCAGGTGTTCCGGAAACCCCTTTCGGACCGGAACGAAACTTGCCGCGCATGTCCGGAAAAGGATTTCTGTGCCGGAGACGCGCATCACAGCTGGGATTATGACGAGGACAAGCCGCGGCTGTGTTTCCGGGATGTTCTGTTCTGAATCTTCAGGACCTGTTCTGTTTCAGATCCTTAAGAGCTCCGGAGCCGTTTGTGTTCCGGAGCTTGTGAATATACAGTCCCTATACATTATTCAGAAAGAGAGGAAAGCATGTCTGAAAAGAGCATGAGAGAGATCGTTCTTGAAAACTTTCGAGAGGTTTTCGGCGCGGACGGCGATATCCGCACCTATTTCGCCCCGGGAAGGGTGAACCTGATCGGGGAGCACACGGACTACAACGGGGGACATGTGTTCCCCTGCGCCCTGACTGTAGGGACCTATGCGGCGGTGAGAAAGAGGAATGACCGGAAGCTTCGGTTTTTCTCTGTCAACTTCAAGCATCTGGGGATCATCGAGAGTTCTCTGGACGACATGCGGCCGCTTTCCGACAGAGGATGGACCGGTTATCCCAAGGGCGTCGTCTGGGCCTTCGAGAAGCGGGGCATGAAGCTCTCCTCCGGTTTTGACTATGTGGTGTACGGGGATATTCCCAATGGCTCCGGCCTTTCTTCCTCCGCTGCCATCGAGGTACTGACGGGAGAAGCCGTGAGGGATCTCTACGGATTCGAGACGGCGACGAACCAGGATCTGGCGCTGATCGGCCAGGATTCCGAGAACAACTACAACGGCATGAACTGCGGCATCATGGATCAGTTCGCCTCTGCCATGGGAAAGAAGGACAGCGCGGTGTTCCTTAACACGGCGGATCTCAGCTTCGAGTATGTGCCGGTGGTGCTGCAGGGAAAGAAGATCATTATCACCAACACAAATAAGAAGCACAAGCTCACGGATTCCCAGTACAACGCCCGCCGCAGCGCCTGCGAGAAGGCGCTTTCAGAACTGCAGACCGTGGTGAAGATCAATGCGCTGGGAGACCTTTCCGCGGAGGAATTTGAAAAATACAAAGACGCCATTCAGGATCCGGACCGCCGGAGGAAGGCGAAACACGCGGTCTATGAGAACATCCGCACCCTGGAAGCGGTCAGCGCGCTGAAAGCAGGGGATCTGAACAGGTTCGGAAAACTGATGAACGAGTCCCATGTTTCCCTTCGGGATGACTACGATGTGACCGGGGTCGAACTGGACACCCTGGCGGAGGAAGCCTGGAAGTGTCCGGGCGTCATCGGTTCCCGCATGACCGGCGGCGGTTTCGGCGGCTGTACTGTGTCCATCGTGGAGGATGATGCCGTTGAGAATTTCCGGAAACAGGTGGGTGAAGGATATCAGAAGAGGATCGGATATCCTGCGAGTTTTTATGTCGTTGAGATCGGCGGCGGACCCCGCCGTCTGGACTGAAGGAGGCGGGTATGCTGAATGCAGGAATGATTGGAGGAAGCTGTTCCGAAGTGCAGAGTGCCTTGATGTTCCTTGCGGCCTACGGCCTCAGGACCGGCCTGATCAATGAGGAAGATGTGATCTTTACTGTGAATGCCCTCCTGAAGGAGATGGGCATGGACTCCTTTGAGGGAAGCGAGGAGGATGTGATCCGGGCTTCCTGCGAGATCTCGGAGGAAGAGATCGAAAACGGGAGCTTTCTGGAGACGGTCCTGAAGCGGCTGACGGACGAGGCTGTCAAAAGCGGAAAGTGCGCCGGAGACAGTGTGGTGTTCCGGGATCTGTTCGACACCGCGCTGATGGGTGCCATGACAGCGCGGCCCTCGGAGGTGATCCGCACTTTCCGGGATATCGTGCGGGACAAAGGACCTGAGGCGGCGACAGACTGGTACTACAGTTTTTCCCGCAATACGGACTATATCCGGCGCTACCGCGTGCGCCGCGACATGAAGTGGAAAACAACAACGGAATACGGAGATCTGGACATCACCATCAATCTCTCCAAGCCGGAAAAGGATCCCAAAGCCATCGCTGCCGCCGGCAAGGCAAAGTCGGTCTCCTACCCGAAGTGCCAGCTCTGTCTTGAGAATGAGGGCTACGCCGGCAGAGCGGATCACCCGGCCAGGGAGAACCACCGCATCATCCCGGTGACCATCCAGGGGACCCGGTGGGGATTCCAGTATTCTCCCTATGTGTATTACAACGAGCACTGCATCGTCTTCAACGGAAAGCATACGCCCATGCGGATCGATCACAATGCTTTCTGCAAGCTTTTTGATTTCGTGAAGCAGTTCCCCCACTACTTTGTGGGCTCCAACGCGGACCTTCCGATCGTAGGCGGCTCCATTCTGAGCCACGATCACTTCCAGGGCGGCCGCTATGAGTTCCCCATGGCGAAGGCTCCGGTGGAAGAGACCTTCGTGATGCCCGGGTTCGAAGACATTGAGAGCGGCATTGTCCGCTGGCCCATGTCGGTGATCCGGCTGTCCGGAAAGGATACGGACCGGATCATCGAGCTCGCGGACCGGATCCTGGCAGCCTGGAGAGGCTATACGGATGAATCAGCGCAGATCTTCGCCGAGACGGATGGTGTTCCTCACAACACCATCACTCCCATCGCCAGAAAGCGGGGGGAGAACTTCGAGCTGGACCTGGTGCTCCGGAACAACCTGACGACGGAGGAGCATCCGCTGGGAGTCTATCATCCCCACAGCGAGTATCATCATAGCAAAAAAGAGAACATCGGCCTGATCGAGGTGATGGGCCTCGCCGTCCTGCCCGCAAGACTGCGGGAGGAGATGGAGCTTCTGAAGGAACAGCTGCTCCGGGGCGACACGGATGAGATGATCCGCGCCAATGAAAAGACGGAAAAGCACGCTGACTGGGTTGGACAGATCCGGGAAAAACATGCAGACATCAGCGGGGACAACGTGATGGAGATCCTGAAGCAGGAGACCGGTGAAGTGTTCCTGCACGTGCTGGAGAATGCAGGCGTCTACAAGAGGACGGAAGAAGGCCGCAGGGCATTCCTGCGGTTCGTGAAATCGGTCCGGTAAACGGGACTTGAATTTTTGGAAGGAAGGAAAGCATTTCATGAGGACAGTCATCGTTTCGGACATCAGCGGCCATACGGAGACCTGCCGCAGCCTGCTGGAGAAGATCGGATTTGACAAACGTGAAAATACGCTGATCTTCCTGGGAGACGTGATGGACTGCGGCCCGGATCCCTGCGGGGCCTATATCATGGCCAGGAATTACCATGAGGAGATGAAGGACCGTTTCGTGTATATCTGCGGAGAGCATGAGCAGATGTTCATGGACGCGGAGCTCCTGAAGCGGGGGCAGATCGCCGGAAAGGTGCTGTGGCGCCAGAACGGCGGGAAAGAGACGGCAAAGGCCTTCAACGACAGGCGGATCAGCCTGGGCAAGACCGCGGTATGGCTGAGGGACAACACCCGGCGCTGGTACGAGTCTGACGACTTTATCTGTGTCCACGCCGACATCCGGGACGAGATCGCCTGGAACAACATGGAGGACACCTTTATCTGGGGCGGCGACGCCGTGACCTACAACGATTACAGCGGGAAGCTGGCTGTGGTGGGACACACCCAGCTGGATGCGCCCGCGTACCTGGACGGATACGGGGGTGAAAGCCGCTTTCACCCCGCCTACGGGACCTGGTTCGAGCTTCCGAAGACCGGCCTCATCGCCATGAACACCGGCTGCGGTTTCGGCGGTCCCCTGACCGCCATGATCATCGAGAACGGCTGGATGCGCTTTGAATTCCAGATGCCGTGATGTTGACGCAGGAAAGCCGCCTGTGGTAGAATCAACGATTATGAAGAAAACACTGAAGCCTTTTAAAGCCGTCCTCTTCGACATGGACGGGATCATACTGGACACGGAGCGCGTGCACATCCTCGGATGGCACGCTGTTTTCGGCGACATCGGCATCGTGCCGGAGGAAGAGTTCCTGGTCTCGCTCCGGGGCGCCAACACGGATTTTCAGCGGAAACAGTTTCAGGAAAAGTTCCACGGGACAGTGGATTATCAGGCCCTCAGGAACGCCCGGAGAAATTTCTGCCAGCAGTACTACAAGGAGCACGGCCTTCCGGTCAAGGAAGGTTACCGCGAGCTTTCCGCCTGGCTGAAGGAGAAGGGGATCCCGAAGGCTCTCTGTTCCTCCACAACTCTGGAAACCATCGTCGATGAGTTCCGGATCGCCGGCATCCCCTTTGATTTCGACGCTTCCGTCACGGGAACAGAACCGGAGCACTCCAAGCCCGCGCCGGATGTATTCCTTCTTGGTGCAGACAAGCTGGGCATCCGTCCTGAGGACTGCATCGTGTTCGAGGACAGCCCCAACGGGGTCAAAGCAGGCCATGCCGCAGGATGCCAGGTAATTATGGTGCCGGACACCGTTCCGCCGACGGAAGAGCTGAGGAGTTTAAGCACCGCCGTCTGCGGCAGTCTCCTGGAGGCCATGGAACTCCTGGTTACCATTCAGGGATACGACTGATCTTTCTCCTTTTGAAGCCGGAGATGGATAACAGAAAAGGTACGGAAACAGAAGGAAAAAGATTAACAAGAGAGGTTGAATATGCAGTGCTATGAAGAACTGAAGGCCCGCGGTCTGATCGCGCAGGTCACGAACGAAGATAAAGTCAGGGAAATGGTCAACGCCGGAAAAGCCGTCTTCTACATTGGCTTCGATCCCACGGCGGACAGTCTCCACGTCGGCCATTTTATGGCGCTCTGCCTGATGAAGCGCCTGCAGATGGCCGGTAACCGCCCCATCGCCCTGGTGGGCGGCGGCACCGGAATGATCGGAGATCCCTCCGGCCGCACGGATATGCGGACCATGATGACGGTGGAGACCATCGACCGGAACTGCGAGTGCTTTAAAAAGCAGATGAGCCGCTTTATCGAGTTCGGTGAGGGCAAGGCCATGATGGTGAACAACGCCGACTGGCTCCGGAACCTGAATTACATTGAGTTCATCCGGGACGTGGGCCCCTGCTTCTCCGTGAACAACATGCTGCGGGCGGAGTGCTACAAGCAGAGAATGGAGAAGGGACTGTCCTTCCTGGAGTTCAACTACATGATCATGCAGGCTTACGACTTCCTGTGCCTGTACGAGAAGTACGGCTGCAACATGCAGTTCGGCGGCGACGACCAGTGGAGCAACATGCTGGCGGGCCGGGAGCTGATCCGCAAGAAACTGGGACAGGACATGGAGGACAAGGCCGAGGCCATGACCATCACCCTCCTTCTGAACTCCGAAGGGAAGAAGATGGGCAAGACCGTGGGCGGCGCAGTCTGGCTGGATCCCGCGAAGACTTCTCCCTATGATTTCTACCAGTACTGGAGAAACGTGGGCGATGCAGACGTGCTGAAGTGTCTCCGCATGCTGACTTTCCTGCCCATCGAGCAGATCGACGAGATGGACAAGTGGGAGGGAGCCCAGCTGAACGAGGCGAAGGACATCCTTGCCATGGAACTGACTACGCTGGTGCACGGCGAAGAGGAAGCGAAGAAGGCGAGAGAAGCCAGCCGCGCGCTCTTCGGCGGCGGCGCAGCCAGCGCGAATATTCCTTCCTATACCCTTGCGGATGCAGACCTGAAGGACGGCAGGATCGATATTCTCGGAGTGCTTGTGGCCTGCGGACTCTGCCCGTCCCGTTCGGATGCGAGAAGAAACGTCCAGCAGGGCGGCGTCAGCGTGGACGGCGAGGCAGTGAAGGATATCAACACGAGCTATGCCGCGGAGGATTTCTCCGGCGAAGGAAAGCTTGTGAAGCGCGGAAAGAAGAACTTCATCAAAGTGGTCCGCTGAGCGGCGGACTGAAACAGGGCGGCTTCCGTACAGAAGCTGCCCTAAAGTTTTCTTCCGGTTGCAGTTAGTGGGCCGGAATGCTAAAATAAAGTGTTACATTTCAGGACATGAAAAAGGAGTATTCATGAAGAAACCATACGCTGAACTTACCAGAGAAGAACTTCAGGCCCTTCATAAACACCTGAAGACGGAATACAGAAAAATGCAGGCCATGGACCTGAAGCTCAATATGTCCAGAGGCAAGCCCTGCACAGAGCAGCTGGACCTCTCGATGGGACTGCTGGATGTGCTGAACAGCGAGACCGAGCTCCGCAGCGAGGACGGCACCGACTGCCGGAACTACGGCGTGCTTACCGGCATCCCGGAAGCGCTGGACCTGGTCGCGGATATGATGGAGGTGCAGCCTGACCACATCATCCTCTACGGCAATTCCAGCCTGAATGTGATGTACGACACCGTTTCCAGGTCCTACACCCACGGCGTCATGGGAAACACGCCCTGGTGCAGGCTGGACGAGGTGAAGTTCCTCTGTGTCGTGCCCGGATACGACCGTCACTTTGCCATCACCGAGTATTTCGGCATTCAGAATGTCCCGGTCCCCATGCTTCCCACCGGTCCGGATATGGATATCGTGGAAAAAATGGTCTCCGAGGATCCCTCTGTCAAAGGCATCTGGTGCGTCCCGAAGTATTCCAACCCCACGGGCAACTCATACTCTGACGAGACGGTGCGCCGCTTCGCGAGACTGAAGCCCGCGGCTCCGGATTTCCGGATCTACTGGGACAACGCCTACACGATCCATCACCTGTATGACCACGATCAGGACCACCTGATCGAGATCCTGCTGGAGTGCAAAAGAGCCGGCAATCCCGACCTGGTCTACAAGTTTGCCTCCACGTCAAAGATCAGCTTCCCGGGTTCCGGCGTGGCGGCCCTGGCGGCGTCTTTGAATAACCTGGAGGACATCAAGAGACAGCTGAAGATTCAGACCATCGGCCACGACAAGGTGAACCAGCTGCGCCACGTCCGTTTCTTCAAGGACATCCACGGCATGACGGAGCACATGCGGAAGCACGCGGATATTCTCCGCCCGAAGTTCGAGGCGGTGGAGGAGATCCTGGAGGAAGAGCTGGGCGGCCTGGGCATCGGCACCTGGACAAAGCCGAAGGGCGGCTATTTCATCTCCTTTGATTCCATGCAGGGATGCGCAAAAGAGATCGTGTCCCGCTGCGCCAAGGCGGGCGTGATCATGACTAACGCAGGCGCTACCTGGCCCTACGGCAGGGATCCCTTCGATTCCAACATCCGCGTCGCGCCGTCCTTCCCGCCGCTTTCCGATCTGAAGACGGCGGCCAGGCTGTTCGCGCTGGTGGTGAAATATGTAAGCGTAGAGAAACTGCTTGCCGGAATGGAGGAAGGAGGGCAGGCCTGATGAAACTTTGCCCGATCTGCGACCACGAACTGATCGGTTCCTTCTGCCCGGTCTGCAAGGCCATGCGGAAGAATCCGCTGATCCTCCGGGAGGGCATCTACCTGAACAAAGCGCATTCCGCGCCCGACGTGATGTGCGAATTCCATGCCGGAGACCGGAAGAGCACCCTTCTGAACCGGCGGCACCCCAAGGATGAAACAGATTGTTCCTATCATCATCCCGAGGGCGCCTCACACACAGAGAGTGAGGAACTGAAACCTATGGATCTGAGGGGGTTAATGCGTTCCATGAAGACCGGGAAGAGCAGAAGCATGTTCGACCGGTTCTTCGGACCCCGGAACAATGGCCCGTTGGACCACTGAGATACTGAACCTGTGAATCGCTGAACTGCGAGAAAGGAGAGCATATGTTTCTGTTAGTACTGATCATTCTTTTGGTTTTCCTGTTCCTGAACTGTGTCCGCATCGTTCCCCAGGCCCAGGCTGTGGTCGTGGAGCGGCTCGGAAAGTACAATGCCACCTGGGATGCCGGCATCCACATCATGCTGCCTGTGGTGGACCGCGTGGCAAAAAGAGTGAACCTGAAGGAGCAGGTGGCGGACTTCCCGCCCCAGCCGGTGATCACCAAGGATAATGTCACCATGCGCATCGACTCCGTCGTCTTTTTTGTGATCACGGAGCCGAGACTTTACGCCTACGGCGTGGAGAATCCCATCGCCGCCATCGAGAACCTGACTGCCACGACGCTGAGAAACATCATCGGTTCCATGGACCTTGATACGACCCTCACTTCCCGTGAGACCATCAACACCGAGATGCGCTCCCAGCTGGATATCGCGACGGATCCCTGGGGCATCAAGGTGAACCGCGTGGAGCTGAAGAACATCCTTCCGCCGGACGCCATCCGTGAGGCCATGGAGAAGCAGATGAAGGCGGAGCGCGAGAAGAGAGAAGTCGTCACCCTGGCACAGGGTAAAAAAGAGTCCGCAGTCCTGACGGCACAGGGTAATAAAGAAGCCGCCATCCTCAACGCGGAGGCTGAGAAGCAGACGGCGATCCTGCACGCAGAAGCAGAGAAGGAACGCCGCATCCGTGAGGCGGAAGGTCAGGCTCAGGCCATCCGCGCCGTGAAGGAAGCAGAGGCAGAGGGCATCCGGATGCTGAAGGAAGCCGGTGCTGACGATGCCGTGATCCGGATGAAGAGTCTTGACACTCTGGCAAAAGTGGCGGAGGGAGATTCCACCAAGATCCTCATTCCGTCGGATATCCAGAATATGGCCGGTCTTCTGACTTCGTTAAAGGAGAGCGTGAAATGAGAGACGGGTTTATCAGAGTATCCGCGGTGACGCCGAAGATCCGCGTGGCTGATCCTGTGTACAACTGCGAAGCGGTGCTGGAGCTTTTAAAAGAGGAATGGGCGAAGGAGACCAAGATCTGCGTGTTCCCTGAGCTGGTGCTGACAGCATACACCTGCAACGATCTCTTCCACCAGAACATCCTTCTTGAGAAGGCGAAGGAAGCGCTGCTCCGTATCGTAAAGGCTTCGGAGGGTCATGACACCATGACCTTTCTTGGCATTCCCTGGGAGCACGCGGGGAAACTGTACAACTGCGCCGCCTGTGTGCAGGACGGACAGCTCCTGGGCCTGATCACGAAGACCTATATGCCGAATTACAGCGAGTTCTACGAGGACCGCTATTTCACTCCGGGACCGGAGGTCCCGGTGGATACGGACTTCTTCGGGGACGAGGTCCCCATGGGGTCGAACCTTCTGTTCCGGTGCGCCAATATTCCCGGACTGGTGATCGCGGGCGAGATCTGCGAGGACGTCTGGGTGCCGTGTCCTCCCTCCATTTCCCACGCCATGGCCGGCGCCACGGTGATCGTCAACTGCTCCGCGTCCAACGAAGTGGTGGGAAAGAATACCTACCGCGAGACCCTGATCAAGGGTCAGTCAGCCCGTCTGGTCTGCGCCTATCTCTACGCGAATACAGGAGAGGGAGAGTCCACCCAGGACGTGGTCTTCGGCGGCCACGACATTATTGCCGAGAACGGTTACTGCCTGGCAGAGAGCTGCCGGTTCCGCCCGGGGACCATCACAACGGAGATCGATCTGCAGCGTCTTCTGTCCGAACGGCGGAAGCTGAATACCTTCGACGTCTATGAGGATGATGACTACGAGGTCGTCCCCTTTGTTCTGGACGAAACGAACTTCGACCTGATCCGGAACATTGACCGCGCCCCCTTCGTGCCGGCGGACAATGCGGAAAAATCGCGGCGCTGCGAGGAGATCCTTTCCATCCAGGCGCTGGGCCTGAAGAAGAGAATGGAGCACATCAACGGGAAGACGGCAGTCCTGGGTATTTCCGGCGGCCTTGATTCTACACTGGCCCTGCTGGTGACGGCGAGAGCTTTTGACATGCTGGGACTTCCCCGCACCGGGATCCGCGCCATTACCATGCCGGGCTTCGGGACCACGGACCGGACCTACACCAACGCCTGTGAACTGACAAGGCGCCTCGGTGCGACCCTGGAGGAGATCCCCATCGGTCCTTCCGTGCTGCAGCATTTCAAGGACATTGGCCAGGATCCGGCGAAGCATGACGTCACCTACGAGAATTCCCAGGCAAGGGAGCGCACCCAGATCCTGATGGACGTGGCGAACCGGGAGAACGGCATCGTGGTCGGCACCGGAGACCTTTCCGAGCTGGCGCTGGGCTGGGCTACCTATAACGGGGACCACATGTCCATGTACGGCGTCAACGGCTCGGTGCCGAAGACCCTGGTACGGCACCTGGTCCGCTACTTTGCGGATACCTGCGGGGAAGAGACACTGAAAGCCATCCTTTACGACGTCCTGGATACGCCGGTCAGCCCCGAACTGCTTCCTCCGGAGGAAGGAAAGATCAGTCAGAAGACGGAGGACCTGGTCGGACCTTACGAACTGCATGATTTCTATCTCTATTATGTGCTGCGCTTCGGCTTCCGGCCGGCGAAGATCTACCGCATGGCGCTGAAGGCTTTTGAAGGCATATACGATGCAGAAACCATCATGAAGTGGCTGAAGACCTTCTACAGAAGATTCTTCACCCAGCAGTTCAAGCGTTCCTGTCTGCCGGACGGCCCCAAGGTCGGTTCTGTGGCGGTATCCCCGAGAGGCGATCTGCGCATGCCTTCGGACGCTGCTTACCGGATCTGGATGGAAGAACTGGAAGGAATGAGTAAAGAGAAGTCATGATCACCTCGGTTTCCAACAAAAAGGTGAAGGAAGTACAGGCGCTGAACCGGAAGGCTTCGTACCGGCGGGAATGCGGCCTGTATACAGTGGAAGGCATCCGGATGTTCCGGGAGATTCCGGAATCTCTGGCAGAACAGGTCTTTGTCAGCGAGAGTTTCTACGCGAAATGCGGCGATGAGACCAGACAAAGGATCGAAAGCCTTCCCCATGAATTTGTGACCGACGCGGTGTCTGCCGCCATGAGCGACACGAAGACGCCCCAGGGGATCCTGGTCCTGGTGAAGCGGCAGGGGAAGGCGCTGGAGGATCTTTTAAATCTTCCGGAACAGTGTTTTCTTGTGCTGGAGAGCATACAGGACCCGGGGAACCTCGGGACCATGCTTAGGGCAGGAGAAGGTGCCGGACTGACAGGGATCGTTGCGGACCGCGGAACAGCGGATATTTACAACCCGAAGGTGATCCGCTCCACCATGGGCAGTATTTTCCGCGTGCCCGTGGTGTACACGGATGATTTAAGGGGAGCGGTGCGGAGGATGAAGCAGCATGGCATCAGGACCTTTGCCGCGCACCTTAAGGGTACCCTGAGTTATGACATGGAGAGTTATCTCGGGCCCAGCGCCTTCCTCATCGGGAATGAAGCTGCGGGCCTTACGGAGGAGACCGCGGAAATGGCGGACACTCTGGTGAAGATCCCCATGCTGGGAAAAGTTGAATCGCTGAACGCCGCAGTAGCGGCATCAGTCCTGATGTTTGAGCTTTCGCGCCAGCGGAGGAACTCAAAAGCGGAACAGGGAGGAAGTACGGAATGAGCATCAGCCTGAAGGGAAGAAGCTTTATCACACTGAAGGATTATACGCCGGAAGAGATCACATATCTTCTGGATCTGGCGGCACAGAAAAAGAAGGACAAGAAGAACGGTAAACTGGGAAAGAGTCTTCAGGGAAAGAATATCGCCCTGGTCTTTGAAAAGCCCTCCACCCGCACGCGCTGCGCCTTCGTGGTCGGCAGCAGGGATGAAGGCGGCCAGCCGGAGTATCTCGGGAAGGACGATATCCAGCTGGGACACAAGGAAAGCGTGGCGGATACTGCCCGCGTCCTGGGCCGGATGTTCGACGGCATTGAGTTCCGCGGCTTCAAACAGTCCACGGTGGAAGATCTGGCGAAGTACTCCGGCGTCCCGGTGTGGAACGGCCTGACGGATCAGTACCATCCCACCCAGGTGCTGGCGGACCTGCTCACCATGCGGGAGCATTTCGGATACCTTAAGGGACTGAAATTTGTGTTCGCCGGAGACGGAAGGAACAACATGGCGAATTCCCTGATGATCGGCATGACCAAGATGGGCGTCCATTTCACGATCTTTGCCCCGAAGGAACTCTGGCCTGAGCAGGCGCTGGTGGATCTTTGCAAAGAGTATGCAGAGCAGTACGGTTCTTCCGTCACGCTTTCGGATCAGATCGACTGTGTAGAGGGCGCAGATGTCATCTACACGGATGTGTGGGCTTCCATGGGCGAAGAAGCGAAGACCGCTGAGCGCGTGAAGCTTCTGCGCCCCTATCAGGTGAACGCAGAACTGATGAAGAAGACGGGAAAAAACACCACGGTGTTCCTGCACTGCCTCCCGGCGGTCAAGGGCAACGAGGTGACGGAGGAAGTGTTCGAGTCCCCTGCTTCTCTGGTGTTTGACGAGGCGGAGAACCGTATGCACACGATCAAGGCAGTGATGGTTGCCACTCTGGGAGATCAGGATGCCTGACAGGAAACGTAATCCGAGAAGACTGATTTTTGCGCTGGATGCAGTGCACCTTCTGGTGGGGATCGCGGTGGTCGTCCTGGCGGTCATCGCATTCCTTTCGCCTGAGGAACATGCGGCGTTTTTCCCGGTGATCTTCTTCCTGGCCGCGCTTCTGTGCCTGATCAACGGTGTTGTCGGGCTGAGGATGTCTGGAAGGGATACCGGAAAAAAACTGAAGGGGGCACTGGGACTGCTTGGAGGTGTTTTTCTGACGGCTGCAGCAGTGGTCAGCGCCATCGTCATGCTGTAACGGAAAAGAGGACTTTGGTTTGCTGAAGGACGATATACTGGTCGAATTAAAGAACCGCGGAGATTACTGCTCAGGGCAGGAGCTCTGCGGCCGTTTTGGTGTCACAAGAACTGCCGTATGGAAGGCGGTGACCAAGCTGAAAGAAGAAGGCTACAACATCGAAGCGAGAAAGAACCGTGGATACCGGATTCTGTCCGGAGACGACGTAATGAATGAAGCGGAGCTGCGCAGGGCCCTGGAGGGAAACGGGTTCCTGAAGGAGAGCCTGTTTTTTCAGGAGATCGATTCCACGAACCTGGAAGTGAAGAGAAGGGCGGAGGCAGGAGCCGAGGCGCCGCTGCTGGTGGCGGCGGATACCCAGACTGCAGGCAGAGGGAGGAGAGGAAGGAACTGGATCTCTCCGCCTGGGACGGATATTTACATGTCCCTGCTGCTGCGTCCCGCCATCCGTCCGGAGCACGCCTCCATGCTGACCATTGTCGCGGCCCTTGCAGTGGCCTGCGGCATCCGGGAGGAGACCGGACTGGAAGCCGGGATCAAGTGGCCGAACGACGCAGTCGTCGACGGGAAAAAGATCTGCGGCATCCTCACGGAAATGAGCACGGATATGGAAGAGATCTCCTACGTGGTCCCGGGGATCGGCATCAATGTCAACAGCGACAGTTTTCCGCCGGAGATCGCAGCCACTGCCACATCCCTGAAGCTTTGCCTGGGCCGGACCGTGAACCGGGCCGGCGTCATAGCTGCAGTGATCCGCTGTTTTGCGGAATACTATGAGATTTTTCTGCGCACAGAGGACCTGAGCGGACTGAAGGAACTTTATGAGTCCATGCTGGTGAACCGGGGACGGGAAGTCCTGGTGCTTGACCCGAAGGGAGAATACCGGGGGACCGCCCGCGGCATCACTTCTTCCGGTGAACTGCTCGTTGTCCGGGAAGACGGGACCGAAGCAAAAGTCCTCAGCGGGGAAGTCAGCGTCCGCGGAGTTTACGGGTATGTTTAATATGACGTAATTGTTCAGCACCCCAGACTCGGGTCGCTTCGCGGCCCGGGTTTAATGAATTGTTTAATTTTTTACTTGCATACCAGATTTCACCGGTTTATAATAATATCACATATGCGGAAAAACAGATTAACGACAGTTTTTTCGCATATGTCTAATAACAAACACTCGTTAAAGAAAGACAGAGTATGAGAGATAAAGATAATATAGAGAACGAACCGATGGAACGTGTGCCGGAGGAAGCTCCGGCTGTAAAGAAGAAAAAAACTTCTGCTAAGAAAAAAGCGGTAAAAGTGAAGCCTGCGGAAGAACCGGAGAAATCCGAAGATCCGAAGGAGCCCGAAGGGCTGAAGAAGACCGAAGAACCGAAGAAGTCCGAGGAGCAGCCGAAAAAGATTCCGGAGGGGAAAAAGACCGGAAAAGCAAAAAAGGCCGGTGAGAAGAAAAAAGCGGCGGAGCCGGAGGACAGCAAAAAGGAACTGAAAGCAGAAGAACTGATGAACGGCGTCCGCCAGCTGATGGACGAAGCCAAGGCCAAGGATTCCAAGCTGGACGTGGACGAGATCAATGATTTCTTTGCGGATTATCATCTTTCTCCGGATGAGATCGAGCAGATCTACGCCTTTCTGGAAGCAGGAAGCGTCGAAGTGCTGAACGGCATGCCGGAGGAGGAGCCCCCGGTGGATCTGGAAACGGATCTGAAGATCGAAGACGATCTGCTGGATCCCGAGCCGGATGAAGAGCTGATGGGAATGGACGGGGAACCGACCCCGGAAGAACTGGATATCGACCTGAAGGCAGTGGACCTGCTGGAGGGCGTCGGAACGGAAGACCCGGTCCGGATGTACCTGAAGGAGATCGGAACCGTACCGCTTCTGACTGCCGACCAGGAAATGGAACTGGCGAAACGGAAGCAGACCGGTGACGAGAGAGCCAAGGCGAGACTTATCGAAGCGAACCTCCGCCTGGTGGTCAGTATTGCAAAACGCTACACCGGCAGGGGCATGAGCTTCCTGGATCTGGTCCAGGAAGGAAACCTGGGACTCATCAAGGGCGTCGAGAAGTTCGACTACCGCAAGGGATTCAAACTCAGCACCTATGCCACCTGGTGGATCCGTCAGTCCGTGACCAGAGCCCTGGCTGACCAGGCGAGGACCATCCGCGTCCCGGTCCATATGGTCGAGACCATCAACAAAATGAGCAAGATGCAGCGGAAGCTGACGCTGGAACTGGGCTATGAGCCCAGCGTCGCGGAACTTGCCAATGCCCTGGGAATGTCCGAGGAAAAGGTAATGGAGATCATGCAGATCGCCAGAGAACCTGCTTCGCTGGAAACGCCCATCGGAGAGGAAGATGACTCCAACCTCGGAGATTTCGTGGCGGACACCAATGTGCTGACGCCGGAAGACAATGTGGAATCCGTGATGCTGCGGGAGCACATCGATGCGCTGCTGGGCGACCTGAAGGAAAGGGAGCGCCAGGTCATCATGCTCCGCTTCGGACTTCAGGACGGACATCCCCGGACACTGGAGGAAGTGGGCAGAGAGTTCAAAGTCACCAGAGAGCGTATCCGCCAGATCGAGGCGAAGGCTCTCAGAAAACTCAGGAACCCCGTGCGGTCCAAGCGGATCCGCGATTTCCTGTAATTCCTGCAGCGGCAGCGGAAACTGCCGGACAAAGTATGAACCGCAGAAATTATCAGAAGGAACTGGATCAGATCATAAAACAGAAAGAAGCTTCGGGAGAGTTCCCGAAGCTTCTTCTTCATGCCTGCTGTGCCCCCTGCTCCACCTGGTGCCTGGAGTATCTGAACCCCCATTTTGACATCACCGTTTTCTATTACAATCCCAATATCGATTGCGAAGAAGAATACCGGAAAAGGGTGCAGGAGGAAAAACGGCTGATCTCTGAAATGCCCTTTGCGCGTCCTGTGCATTTTCTGGAAGGAAGTTATGAACCGGAGGAATACCACTGCCTGGTCAAGGGCCACGAAAAAGACCCGGAGGGAGGAGAGCGCTGCGGCATCTGCTTCCGGCAGAGGCTTATGAAGACCGCGGAAACCGCAGCAGCCCTGGGCTTCGATTATTTCACGACGACCCTTACCATCAGTCCCCTGAAAGACGCGGACCGGCTGAACACCATCGGAGAGGAGACAGGAAAACGCTTTGGCATTTCTTTCCTGCCCTCCGATTTCAAGAAGAAGAACGGGTTCCTTCGCTCTACGCAGCTTTCACGGGAATACGGGCTGTACCGACAGGACTACTGCGGCTGCAGCTTCTCAAAGGGATCTAATACATCTGCCGCGGCAGAGGAGCTCCCTGGAAGCTGATCACCTGTGCCGGAGAGTTTCACCGCGCAGTGCGGCGGCGCGAGGGCGACCACGGTTTGATGGAGCCCAAAGCGCCGTCCGCGATGCTGCGCGGCGAAACCGACAGAACAGGTGCAGCTGAATGGGGACTCCTCTGCGCGGGCAGATGAAAAAGTTTCGCTGACGCGAAGCTTTTTTTATTGCAGAAATGGTTTCCGGGTTATTGCAATTGCGGTTGCACTGATGTACAGTATTATTATGCAACAAGTTTTGCAATCGGTTAACGAGGGAGGCGATATCATGACAATTTATGACATCGCAAAAGAGGCTGGAGTTTCCGCCAGCACCGTATCCAGGGTGATGAACGGGAAGCCTGGGATCAGCGAAAAGACCAGGGAAAAGGTCCGGGCGCTTCTGGAAAAGCACAGCTTTACTCCGGACGCTGCGGCGAGAGGCCTGGTGACCCAGTCCTCCGGGATCGTCGGCATCCTGATCGAGGATATCACGGTGGCCCATCACGCGGTCAGCGCGGCGGTCATCGAGCAGGAGATGATGAAGCTGGGGTACTGCTGCATTACGATGAGCATTGGCAATTCCATCGAAAAAAGGACGGAATATATCCGGACCCTGGGGGAGAGGAGAGTCCAGGGCGTCTTTATGATCGGATCGACCTTCATGACGGAGGAGGTCCGGGGACTTGTGTCGCTCCACATTCCGGAAATACCTGTCGTGATGGTCAACGGTTTTCTGGATCTCCCGAATGTTTCCGGCATCGTGACGGACGAGGAGGAGGGGATCCGCAACTGCGTTGCTTTCCTTGCTTCCGCAGGCAGGAAGCACATTGTTTTCGCGAATGACAATCCGACGCCTTCCAACCTCGGAAAAGAGCAGGGATACCTGAAGGGGATCGGCAGTCTGGCCGGGTTCCGTCCCGTCGTCGCGAGGGCGGAAAGCGCTTCCCTGGAAGCCGGTTACCGCGTGACGGAGGAGATCCTGAAGAACTATCCTGAGACGGACGCCATTATTTATTCCATCGACCTGATCGCCGCCGGGGGCTTAAGGTGCGCGTCCGATATGGGAAAAGCCGTTCCTTCGGATCTGGCAGTGATCGGTGTGGACAACGGCCTGTTCAGTGAGATCTGCAATCCGAAGATCACCTCCCTGGACAACAAGATCCGGGAGGCCAGCGAGATCGCCGCTGACATGATGAAAAAGGGCCTGGCGGGAGAAATGCAGCATGTGAGGATCACCCTGTTCGCGGAACTGGTGGAAAAAGAATCTACTTGAATAATAATTGTGCCCGGGGCACGGAAAGGAAGAAATATGGCAGAAGTAATCCTGTTCGGAGAACCAATGGTAATGTTCGTTGCGAAAAATGAGGCGCCGCTGGAAGATGTGGAGGAGTTCAGCCGCCTGCTTGCCGGCGCGGAAGTCAACATAGCGATCGGTCTCAAAAGACTGGGCCACACGGTAGGCTACTGCACAAAACTCGGAAATGATCCCTTCGGCAGATATATCGAGAAAAAGCTGAAGAGCGAAGGGATCGAGGCGCAGGTCACTTATGACGACACCCACTGGACCGGGTTCCAGCTGAAGAACCGGGTGACGGAAGGCGACCCGCAGGTCATCTATTTCCGGAAGAACAGCGCCGCTTCCTGCATGACTGAGGCGGATGTGGACAAACTGGATCTCACCGGGGCCAAGCTCCTTCATATGACCGGGATCCCGCCCGCGCTTTCCTTAAGCTGCCGGGACGCCGCCTACCGCCTGATGGAAAGGGCCAGGGAGCAGGGCATGATCATCAGCTTTGACCCGAATCTGCGTCCGGCTCTGTGGGAAAGCAAGAGAGCGATGATCCGCACCATCAATGACCTTGCGTCGAAAGCGGATATCGTTCTTCCGGGCACCGGAGAGGGCAAGATCCTCATGGGCAGCGACAAACCGGAAGAGATCGCCAAGTATTACCGCGTGCGCGGGGTGGATACCGTCATTGTAAAGGACGGAGTCAGAGGAGCGTTCATCAGCGGCTCCCGGGGCGAAATGTACTGTCCCGGGTTCCGCGTGAAGAAAGTGGTCGATACGGTAGGGGCCGGCGACGGCTTCGCGGCCGGCATACTGAGCGCGATCCTCGAGGAACTCCCCATTGAGGAAACGGTCAGCCGCGGCAATGCCATCGGAGCGATCCAGGTTTCCGTGCGGAGCGACAACGAGGGACTTCCTACCAGAGAACAGCTGAAAGCCTTTATGGAGAACGGGGAGAGAGTGTCATTATGAAAATACAGACAGCAATAGACCGCGTCAGTCTGGAAAGACTGCTTGAGATCGGAAACAGCATTTACGGACATACCGATATCGTGGAAGTCGGGACGTCGCTGATCAAGGACTACGGAGTTTCCGCCAGTGTCGGGGCCATGCGCGCCCATTTCCCGGATATGACCATCCTGGCGGACATCAAGACCTGCGACGAAGGAGCTTATGAGTTCAGGATAGCCTTCGAGGCGGGAGCGGATTACGCGACAGTCATGGGCTTTTCCTCCGACGCCACCATTCGCGCCTGCATGGAAGTCGCAGCGGAGTTCGGAAAGGAATGCTTTATCGATCTTCTGGAAGTGCCGGATGAGCGTCTGGAGCGGCTTATGGAGCTGTTTCCCGAGGCTGTTTTCGGGATCCACCTTCCTTCCGATCTGCAGGGAGAAGGCCTGACAGAGCTGGTCCGGGACAAGTGCCGGCTCCTCAAAAACGTCCATGCGGTGGCGGCGGCCGGAGGCGTGAAGATCGGCAATCTTCCGTTCATGAAAGAAGCGGGGGTCGATATCGCCATTGTCGGCGGGGCGATCACGAAGGCGGAGGACATCGGAGCTGCGGCCCAGGCCTTCACTGACGCCGCTAAGTAACAGCAGAGGGTAATTAATCAAAACACGGATCATTACTGCGGGAGAACTGCAGAATAGGAGGAACTGTCATGAACGATACACTGAATGTCATTCTGAAGGAGATCGAGGGCGTGCTCGCCCAGGTGGACGACGCGCAGATCTCGGATGTCATGGGGGCGTTTTCCAAGGAACGGCGCGTTTTTGTGGACGGGGAAGGCCGCTCCGGCTTCTCCGCGAAGGGCTTTGCGATGCGGCTGATGCACATCGGCTATACAGTTTTTTTCGTCGGTGAGACCATTACACCCGCACTGAAAGAGGGAGACCTGTTCATCGCTGTTTCGGGCTCCGGCAAGAGCGCCAATGTCATCAACGACTCGAAGAAGGCGAAAAGCGCCGGCGCCGAGCTGATCGCCGTCACCTCCAAACCGGAATCCCCGCTGGCTTCGGAAGCGGACAGGATCCTGGTGATCCCGGGCACGGTCAAGGGAGATTCCGGATCGGGCCGTGCTTCCGTCCAGCTTCTCAGCTCCCTTTTCGATCAGAGCCTTCACATCGTGCTGGACGCCCTCTGCCTTCTTTTGAGCCGGCGGGACAACACGGCAAACGAGACCGCGAC
Source organism: Stomatobaculum sp. (assembly GCA_017449925.1). The sequence goes on along the minus strand of JAFSYO010000134.1, from coordinate 56,387 downwards.
GGGCGCACACTGGTGATCAGAAGAATACGTCTGGCAGAATGCACAAAAAAAACGAAGAATATTCGTCGGAAAGCACAATTGAAAAACCCTTGATTTGAAACAGTAGAATGATATAATAAACACAGCGATTGCAATCGATTGCAAATTCTTTGCAACTTCTTTGCGGCCGGTTGTGATACACAATGTTTTCCTAAAAGGAAGGAGAAGAGAAATTATGAAAAAAGCAATTGCACTGGTGACTGCTCTGACAATGGCAACGGCGATCCTCGCTGGCTGCGGCGGCGGCTCTACAGCATCCACGACGGCGGCTCCGGCAGGCGGCGCGGCTCCGGCAGCTACGGAAGCTGCAGCTCCGGCAGCGGCAGGAGCGGAGATGAACCTGATCATCGCTTCCAACCAGACCTCTCAGGACAACCCCTATTCCTTCGGACTTGACGCGTTCAAGGAGAAGCTGGAAGAGGTTTCCGGCGGCAAGGCGACCGCGACCGTCCACAAGGGAACCCTGGGCGAGAACGAGTCCGAGCTGATCGAAAAGATGACCATGGGCGCTGCGGACCTGGTAGTTGCATCCCCGGGCTTCATGACCGCCATCGGCGTTCCGGAAGTGGACATCTTCTCCCTTGAGTATCTGTTCGACAGCTTTGACCACTGGGAGACCTGCCTTGACGGCGACTTCGGCGCTGCCATGAGAGACATCGTCGCCCAGAAGACCGGCAACCAGTTCCGCATCATGGGCTACTGGTCCTCCTCCGTCCGCGACGTGTACGCGAAGCAGGCAGTGAAGAGCCCGGCAGACCTGAAGGGCCTGAGCATCCGTACCCAGTCCTCCAAAGTGCAGCAGGATTTCTTCCAGGGCTGCGGCGCGATTCCTACCTCTGTGGCATGGGGCGAGCTGTACCAGGCGCTTCAGCAGGGCGTTGTGGACGGCGCTGAGAACGACTACACTAACCTGATGCAGAAAGAGCACCACAAGACCCCGAACGGAAAGTACATCTCCGAGACCCATCACGACTACACCACCCGCCTCTGGCTGATGGACGGCACCAAGTACGAGAAGCTGACCGACGAGCAGAAGGGCTGGATCGACGCCGCCTGCGAAGCTGCTACCGCGAAGGAGCGCGAGGTCACCTACAAGATGTTCGAAGAGTCCAAGCAGAAATGCATCGAGGCCGGCGCTGTGGTCACCGAGCACGCTGACATCGACATCGCCGCTTTCAAAGAGATCGCTGTCCCGATCCAGGACAAGTTCGCTGCTGACAACAACATGACTGAGCAGCTGGAGATGATCCGCAAAGCTGCGAAGTAAGGAGAACTGAGTATGAAAAAGGCACTTGCGGGTATGCAGAAGGTACAGATCGCCATCGGCGCTTGCTTTCTGTTCGTCTTCCTCATTACCGTCGTATTCCAGATGCTCTGCCGTTATGCCGGAGTAGCCGCGATGTGGACTGAAGACGTCTCCATGTATTCCTTCATCTGGGCGGTCTTCATGGGTGCCGGCGCGATGGTCTACGAGAACAGACACTTTGCTTTCACCTCCCTGATGGATAGCATCAAGGACGAGAAAAAGAAACACATCCTCCAGATCATCATTTCCCTGATCGTCCTGTTCTTCTGCATCCTGATGATCTTTGAGGGCTACAAGGCGGCGAAACAGTTCTGGAACTACACCTGGATCAACATCCCGTCCATGAAGCGCGGCCCCACATGGCTCTGCATCCCGATCTGCGGACTTACTTCCTCGATCTACCTGGTAGCCATAATCGCGGATGAAATCAAGGCGCTTGGAAAAGGAGGGGATAAGTAATGGGTGCACTTCTGGTAATCGTATTCGTTCTGTTCGTTGCGATCGGCGTTCCGATCTGCTTCGCCCTCGGCGTTATCTCCTTCTGGGGCATCGCCATGATGCCGCAGGTCCCGAACACCGTCGTGTTCACGAAGATGTTCAACGGTCTGAACAGCTTTACGCTGCTGGCGGTGCCGCTGTTCATCCTGGCGGCGAACCTTATGAACGAGGGCGCCATCACGGAGAAGCTGATCGAGTGCATCACCGACCTGGTGGGACACTTCAAGGGCGGCCTTGCCTACGCGAACGTCCTGGTGTCCATGGTCTTCGCCGGAATTTCCGGTTCCTCCCAGGCAGATACCTCCGGCGTCGGCAAGATCTTCATCCCCTCCATGGAGAAGCAGGGCTATGACAAGGGCACCAGCGTCGGCGTCACGGCGGCGTCCTCCACACTGGGCTCCATCATCCCGCCAAGTATCACGATGGTCGTCTATTCGGGCATCGCGAATATCAGTACCGGCGCCCTGTTCATGACAGGTATCGCCCCCGGCATCCTTCTGGGCCTTGCCCAGATGGCGGTGGTTCATCACTACGCCAAGCCGAAGAACTTCCCCCAGTCGGAGAAGGTCCCCACGGCGGTGGCGATGAAGCACTTCTTCCAGTCCCTGCCGGCTCTGCTGACCCCCATCATCCTGATCGGCGGCATCGTTTCCGGTCTGTTCACACCGACCGAGTCCGCGGCTTTCGCCTGCATGTATGCGCTGCTGGTGGGTATTTTCTACTACCATACCATTAAGGTAAAGAACCTTCCCAGGATCCTGGTGGAGACCATGAAGATGGCTTCCCTGTCCCTGTTCGCTCTTGCAACCGCGAACGCCCTGGGAGAGCTCTTAAGCTACTATCAGCTGAACGTCATCGTTCAGAAGTTCTTTACCGCGCTTCCCGGCGGAAGACTGATCTTCCTGATCGTCGTGGTCCTGTTCTTCCTCTTTGTGGGAACCTTTATGGACGCGGTGCCGGCCATGATCCTCTTTGTGCCGATCATCCTTCCGTCCGCCACGGCTCTCGGCATCAGCCCCATTATCCTGGGCCTGATCATCATCGTCACCCTGGCGCTGGGCCTTGTCACACCGCCTTACGGCCTGTGCCTGCTGCTCGCGTCGTCCATCTCGGGCATCTCCATTGAGGAAGGCTTCTGGGGAACGCTTCCCTACTTCCTTTCCTCCCTGGCAGTCCTGGTCCTGATGGTCCTGCTCCCGGATCTCTGGCTCGCGATTCCCGCGACCCTGTTCCCGGGCCTGTTCTAAAGCAGCGCGCAAGACTCGAAAGAGGGTCCTTAATACTTTAACAATCGAACACATCTCATAGAGAACGTCAGGGTCTTCCTGGCGTTCTCTTAAAAACCGTAACTATCCCGCGAAAAGGAGATTTTATATGGTATTCAGCGGAATCAAATATGTTTTAAAGTACGACTATCTCAGCGAGAAATTCACGGCTGCCTACAAGTGGCTCCAGGAGACGGATCTTGACGCCCTGACAGAGGGAAAACATCCCATTATGGGGGACGACGTGGTCGCGGACCTGCAGCTTTACAGGACTGAGCCGGCGGAGCAGAGAAACTTTGAGACCCACGACGCGTTCTTCGATATCCAGTACATGGCCAAGGGAATAGAAGCCTTCGGCGTGTGCAGGCGCGAGGATCTGAAGAAGGTGAAGCAGGCGTTTCCGGAGAATGACCTCACGTTCTATGAGGAGCCGGAGAACAAGGGGGAGATGATCCTGCAGGAGGGCGACCTCATCGTGGTGGCTCCCGAAGAAGGACACAAGCCCCGCTGCGCTGCGGGCGAGCCCATGGACGTCAGAAAGATCGTTATCAAGGTCAGGGTTTAACAGGACAGGAGGAGAATCATGCGGATAGCAGTCATCGGCGCCGGCGCCATGGGATCCATTTACGGCGGGCGCCTGTCCCTGCAGAATGAAGTGTACCTGGTGGACACCAACGCCCAGGTAGTGGAGAGCGTCAACAAGAACGGCCTGATCCTGGAGGAAGGCGGAGAGGACCATGTCTATTACCCGAAGGCGGTGACGGACACCACCGGCCTTCCGCCTATGGATCTGGTGATCCTGTTCGTGAAGGCGCTGTTTTCCCGGGCGGCTCTCTCCGGGAACAAGGGGCTGATCGGTCCGGACACCTATGTCCTGACTTTGCAGAACGGCTCCGGACATGAAGACATCCTCTCGGAGTTCGTCCCGGAAGACCACATTGTCATCGGGACCACGGAAGACAACGGCGCGGTGCTGGGCTTCGGACACATCCGTCACGGCGGAGAAGGGAACACCAATCTTGGAATGCTGTGCCCGGACAAAGAGGGAATGCTGGAGAAAATGAAGGAATGCTTTGATGCCTGCGGTTTCAAAGTAAAGATCCACGACAACATCCAGCAGCTCATCTGGAACAAGATGTTCACCAATGTCTCCCTGAGCGCCCTGACAGGAGTGCTTCAGGTGAAGATGGGTTATATCGCATCCAACGAGTACGCCTGGACCATCACACAGCAGCTGGTCCGCGAGGCCGCGGCAGTGGCCCGGGGACTGGGGCTTCAGGCGGACGACGAGGAGCTCATTGAAAAAGTCCGTCATACCTCCGTGGAATCACCCGAGGGCGTGACCTCCATCTGCGCGGACTTGAGGGACGGACGGAAAACAGAAGTGGATACCATCAGCGGATCGGTGGTCCGGGCCTCGAAGAAATGCGGCGTCCCGGCGCCTTCCCACGAGCTGATCGTCAATCTGATCCACGCCATGGAAGGAAGACCGAAGGCATAAGGAATCTGCTCCTTACAAAAAAACCGCCGCACTCGTCAGGGTGCGGCGGATATGATAAGCATATTAAGAGGATCAGCAGTTCTCAGCGGCGGTCTGCTTCCTCGACGGAGGCTGCGATCTCTTCGGCGAGAGCCGCGATCTGGGCGCGCTGGTCTTCCTTCACAGTGGACTTCATGGTGATGGTCTGGCCGAGGAAGGTGATATTCTTCATGGCGGAGAAGTACTCCATCATCTTCTTGCCGGATACCGGAGCCCAGGAGCCGTTCTCCATCACTGCGATGGTGCGGTTCTGGAAGTTGTGCTCCTTCAGGTCGTCGATGAAGTGAGCCATCGCCGGGAAGAGAGCGTTGTTGTAGGTCGTGGCGGCGAAGACCAGGTGGCTGGCGCGGAAAGCCTCGCCCACCAGGTAGGACACATCCGTGACGGAGACATCGTACATTTTAATGCCGCGGACCTTCAGCTCGCCGAGGGCATTGGCCAGGACTTCACAGGCATTTTCCGTTCCGCCGTAAACGGAGGAGTAGAAGATGACCACGTCGTGGTCCTCCGGCTTGTAGGTGGCCCACTTCGCGTATTTTCCGATGAGCCATTCGATCTTCTTCGGGACGCGCCACACCGGACCGTGCAGCGGGCAGATCATTTCGATTTCCAGTCCCAAAGCTTTATTCAGCAGGGTCTGGGTCTGGGTCCCGTACTTTCCGACGATGTTCGCGTAGTACCGGCGCATTTCGGAGACTTCGTAGCGGTCAAAGGCCACATGGTCCGCAAAGATATTGCCGTTCAGGGCGCCGAAGGTGCCGAAGGCATCCGCGGAGAAGAGGATCTTCGAGCACTGGTCGTATGTGACCATGACTTCCGGCCAGTGGACCATGGGAGCCATCACGAAGGAGAAGGTATGTCTGCCGGCGCAGAGGGTATCTCCCTCTTTGACCTGCTGGATCTTGCCCTGCAGGTTCAGGTCGAAGTACTGGCGGATCATGACGAAGGTCTTCGCGGTGCCGACCACTGTGGCGCCGGGATAGCGGAGCAGGACATCAGCCAGTGTCGCCGCGTGGTCTGGTTCCATGTGGTTCACGATGATGTAGTCAAGCTTTCTGCCGTTCAGAAGGTGCGCAAGATTCTCCAGGAACACTCCGGAAACAGCGTGGTCCACAGTGTCCAGAAGGACGGTCTTTTCATCCAGGACCAGATAGGAATTGTAGGAGATGCCGTCAGGAATGGGATAGCAGTTCTCGAATTTAGCAAGCCTGCGGTCGCTGGAACCCAGATACCAAATATCATCGGAAATTTTCACTGTCTGATACATAAGTTCTCCTTTTGCATTCAGAATGCTCAGATTTTATATTCAAAGGCAAGTATAACACAGTTTTACAGAAAAACGAAGAAGGAGGTTTTCATATGGCACAGAGACTGCTGATGTCAGGACATCTCCTGGAGGTGTTCACTCCCTACAGGCACGATGAAAAGAGGATGCTGGAGGTGCTGGAAAAGGCACTGGATATGGGATGCTACAGAAATGTCGAGCTGACCACATTCCAGATTCCCGAATACCAGAAAAGAGTCCGGAATCTGCTGGAATCCAATCATGTCACGGCGTTGACCTATGTGGCGCCTTACCTGGGAGAGCATAAGCTTTCCATGTGCGATCTGGACGAGGCCGGAAGACAGGCCGCCATCGGGCTTGCGAAAAAGCATGCGGAGCTTTCCGCCGCTGCGGGCTACAACCGCTACGGCATTCCCAGCGGCAATTATCCCGGGGACGCCCTGAAGGATGAAGCCATGAAGCGCATGACGGACACCATGATAGAGATGGGCGAATTCTGCGCGAAGCTGGGCATGGAAGTGACCATAGAGCCCCTGGACCGCTATACCTTCAAGAAGCAGCTGATCGGCCCCATCAAGGAAGTGGTGGAGTGGTTCGGACCGATTCATGAGGCCTGCCCCAACGTATATATTCACTGGGACAGCGCCCACGAGGCCCTGGGCGGCATCGACCTCCTGGAGTCCATCGAGTGCGCGAAGGCTTACACCGCACAGATCCATCTCTGCGACGCCATCGTGGATCCCTCTCATCCCTGCTTCGGAGATCTGCATAAGGACGTGGCAAGGGCTCCGGAATGGAAGACCGAGGGCGTGCTGACGCCGGAAATGGGCGCAGCCCTTCTGAAGGCCGCTGCAAGCTTTGACAAGCCGGCCGGACTGAAGAATGACGTCCACGTTTCCGTGGAAGTCATGGGCCACCCGGGCGATGACCTGTGGCTGAAGGAAGAAAACGCCAGAAAGTTCCTGCTTCGGTGCGCGGAACTTGCAGGCGTGACCCTGGGATGATCTGATTCAGGCCGGATCCTTTTCCCACTGAGATAAAAAAGCCGCGGCTCTCTTCTTTATATAGAAAGAACCGCGGCTTTTCCTAGGAATACTTTTGCGGGGTTTCAGGATTTCAGGTCAGAAATCCCACATGCCCTGCGGCAGGCAGGCTGCCATAGGGACCTTCAGGACGATCTTCCGGATGGGACAGGGGATCGGACCTGCCTGGATGGCGGGGATATGGACATCCCAGGGCAGATAGACGGCGTAGGTACCGACCTCCAGAGCGATCCGGCCTTCCCGCGGCCCTTCCCCGCCGGCATTGTTTTTATAGAAAAGAATGTCTCTCGGCTTGTCCAGGAGATCCTCATCGACCGCAAGGGAACCGTCGTCATTACAGAAACCTGCGTCCTCCGGGCCGCCGGCAGCGAGGAACTGCACGTCAATATTTTTCCTGTGGATCTCGGGACGGAGACTCTCTCTGGGAGCTGTGCTGAGATCCAGCACCTGCAGGATCATGGGCACGCCTGCGATCTCAATGTTAAATACGCCGGGTTCATGGGCCGCAAGATCAGTGTCTTTGAGGAAATGAAGCGCCGCACAAAGAGGAGCCGGCAGAAGCGCTGCCTGCTGCTCGAAAAACTCATTGTGTACATTACCGTAGATCATGGATGGCCTCCTTCTGGTTGATCAGTTCATTTCATGATGCATCATCAATAGTATGTCATATCCGGGAGAGAAAAGGAAGCATAATGACCGGCATTCCCCGTACCCGGGATACAGGGCTTTTTTGCGGGAAATTAGCAGAAACTTAACTTTTCGGCGGATTGCTAAAAACACCGGAATAGTGTAGACTAGGGAATAGTCTGAAAAAAACAGCCTGAGGTTATAAAATATGTCGAATAATGAGCAAAATGCCGGCGGACAGGCCAGAAAAATGCCGGAGCCGCCGAAGCCGAATTTTAAGGTAGATCTGAACAATGAATCTTCTGTAAAGCATGTGATCGGCGTGGTCAGCGGTAAGGGAGGCGTAGGAAAATCCCTGGTGACCAGCCTTCTGGCGGCGAAGACCAGGGCGAGAGGATTCCAGGTAGGGATTCTGGACGCTGATGTGACAGGACCATCCATTCCTAAGGCCTTCGGTGTCAGCAGGAGCGGGCTGACCGCCCACAATGAACTGATGGTCCCGGTGAAATCGGCCACGGGGATCTCCATCATCAGTTCCAATCTGCTTCTGGACAATGATACGGACCCGGTGATCTGGAGAGGGCCGGTCATAGCCAATGTGGTAAAGCAGTTCTGGAGCGAGGTCTGGTGGAAGGACATCGACTATCTGTTCGTGGATATGCCTCCGGGGACGGGGGATGTCCCGCTGACCGTTTTCCAGTCGCTGCCGGTGGAAGGCATCGTGATCGTTACCAGTCCCCAGGACCTGGTCTCCATGATCGTTGCCAAAGCAGTGAACATGGCGGAGGAAATGAATATCCCGATCCTCGGGATCATTGAGAACATGAGCTATTTTGTGTGCCCGGACTGCGGAAAGCGGTACGAGGTCTTTGGAGAGAGCAAAGTCGAGGAAGTTGCCGCGCGTCACGGGATCCCTGTGCTTGCAAAGGCGCCCATCGATCCGAAGAACGCCTCGGCTGTGGACGAGGGTACGGTGGAGTATCTGGATGCAGACTGGATCGACCCCGCAGTCGATCTGGTTACAGGAGTGAAACCCTAAACCTATGGATATCAGCAAGAACTACAACTACGGTGTGGATATGTCCGTCCTCTCCGGGGAGGACGTGGTCCAGGTGCCGGACAGCATGGGAGAGTGGACGCATCAGTTTCAGGAAGCAATGATGATGTACAACTGTGCGATCCGTGAGGTGAAGACCCGCCTGGAGGTCCTGAACGACGAGCTGAGCGTCAGGAACAAGCGGAATCCCATCGAACTGATCAAATCCCGGGTTAAGAAGCCCATAAGTGTCATCGAGAAACTGCAGCGCAGAGGATATCCCATTTCTCTGTCTTCCATGATGGAGAATCTGGACGATGTGGCCGGCGTCCGCGTGATCTGTCCCTTTGTGGATGATATTTACGATGTCGCGGACATGCTGATGCGTCAGGACGACATTATGGTCGTCAATATCAAGGACTACATCAGATTTCCAAAAGACAACGGATATCGGTCCTTCCACATGATCGTGGAGGCGCCGGTGTTCTTTTCGGAAAAGATGCGCTATATGCGCGTCGAGATCCAGATCCGGACCATGGCCATGGACTTCTGGGCCAGTCTGGATCATGAACTGAAATACAAAAAGGAGATCCCGGACGGAGAAGAAATCAGCCAGGAACTGAAAGAGTGCGCGGACCTGATTGCCGGGACGGATGAGAAAATGCTGGCGATCCGGAAACGGATCGAGCTGCAGAGCGGGTTTGAAAGAGGAAAGCGGTGAGCCGCTGACTAAATAAACAGGAAAAAAACAGGAGGGATGCTGCAGTGTGCAGCATCCCTCCTTTCGTCAGACATGAACACTATTTCAGCGGGATCTCGTAGTATTTTAATGAACGGGTGGTCTCAAATCCGGCTTTTTCGTACAGCTTTACTGCTGCCTCGTTTGCTCCGGAGACCTGCAGAGTGACCGTCTGGTACCCTTCCTTGAGAAGCACGCGCATAAATTCAGGGAAGACGAGGCTCCCGATGCCTTTTCCTTCCAGCCCCTTTCTGACAGCGACCCGCAGGACAAAACAGCGTTCCGGCGAGTACGGTATGATGTAGCTGCGGAACACGGATTCCCGGGTGGTCTTATCTGCAGCTTCGTAGCAGATAGCGCCGTCCTGGTCCGGCTTTGCAGTCTTCCGGAAAGCGTATTCACTGCCAGCGCCGGCGGAGGCGGTCTCTGTGCTGCCGCGCATTTCCATCTCTTCAGAACGGAAACGGGCATGCAGGGCCTTCAGTACAGCTGCGGCATCCAGGCAGGCCTCATCAACGGCGGCCCGGACCTGGATGCGGTCTTCTGTGTTCATTGGGAGGGTCATTTTTGCGGTATCCCACAGCTTCCGGAAGATCCCCTGATTCCGGAGATCCGGATCAGTGAAGGCAAGCATTTCGTATTCCGAGGGAGAAAAACGGCACAGCGCCAGGGCGCCTCGGACCTGTCCGTCTTCCTCCTCGGCAAGAAAATATTTGACCTGAGGTTCATGCATTGGGAAAGAAAGAGTAAAGGCTTCCTTTTCCCGGCATTTCTCCAGGAGCGTTTTAACCTGCTCCTGCTGTGCTTTCGTCAATTTATTCTGTTCTGTATATTTCATATTTATATTGTCTCCTGTGGCTGATCTGATGGTGCCGGCATCAGTATAGCACAATTCCCGGGGGGCCGCACCCCTGACTCGGAATGCTTTGTACCTCGGAATTGTTCATTGCCTGAAGAAAAGAAAAAAGGTATACTCTGATAAAACGACCAGTGCAGAGAAAGGAGGATCGCATGATCCGCAAATTGATCCAGAAAATCAGAGAAACGGGCGCACCCATCTGTGTAGGGCTTGATCCGATGCTCTCCTATATTCCTGAACATATTACGGCAAAGGCCTTCGAAGAGAAGGGCGCGAATCCGGAGGGCGCGGCGGAAGCCGTATGGCAGTTCAACAAGGCGATCATCGACGCCACCTGGGACCTGATCCCTTCCGTGAAGCCTCAGATCGCGATGTATGAGCAGTTCGGCATCCCGGGACTTGTCGCTTATGAGAAGACTGTCCGGTACTGCCAGGAGAAGGGCCTTATCGTTATCGGAGACGCGAAGCGCGGTGATATCGGCTCCACTTCCGCGGCGTATGCGGCGGGGCATCTTGGCGCGGTACAGATCGGAGAGAAGGAATTCTCCGCTTTCGGCACAGATATGGTGACAGTGAATCCCTATTTCGGAACGGACGGCGTGAAGCCCTTCGTGGAGGCCTGCAATAAGTACGACAAAGGCATTTTCATACTGGTCAAAACTTCCAATCCCTCCGGCGGGGAGTTCCAGGACCGCCTGATCGACGGGAAGCCGCTTTACGAGCATGTGGCGGACAAGGTAATGGAGTGGGGAGCCATGAGCATGGACGGAGAGTGGTCCAATGTCGGCGCAGTGGTGGGAGCCACTTATCCGGAGATGCTGTCTGAGCTCCGGGTCATTATGCCCCATACCTTTTTCCTGGTGCCGGGCTACGGCGCCCAGGGAGGAACGGCAGAGGACCTGAAGCGGGCCTTTGACAAAGAAGGCATCGGCGCCGTGGTGAACTCCTCCCGCGGGATCATTGCCGCGTGGAAGAAAGAAAGCTACCGTCAGTTCGGCGCCGAGAATTTCGAGCAGGCGTCCAGGCAGGCGGTCATTGATATGATCAAGGACATCCAGTCCGTATTCTGAACCGCAAGGAGCGAAGCGGATTGCGAATGTCCGCTTTAATCTGACAGGGAACAAGGAGCAGGGAATGACAAAAGTAAAAGAAAGGACCGTGGTCCTTAAGCAGGAAGAACTCTGCGAGGGGATCTATGATCTCAGGCTGAAGGCACCGCAGATCGCGGCAGCGGCAGTGCCCGGCCAGTTTGTTAATGTGTACCTGAACGACGCCGCGCGGCTTCTGCCGCGGCCCATCAGCATCTGCGGCGCAGACGCTCTCTCCGGGGAGCTCCGCCTGGTGTACCGGGTGACGGCGAAGGGCGCGGGAACGGAAGCCCTTTCCGCCATGAAGACTGGAGAGGGCCTTTCGGTCCTCGGTCCTCTGGGAAATGGATTTCCGGCGGATCTTCCCGATTGCTGCGTGATTGGCGGTGGGATCGGCGTCCCGCCGCTGCTGGAGCTTTTAAAACGCCTTCCCGGAAAGAAGACTGCAGTTCTTGGGTACCGGAACGACAGGACCATGTTCCTTAGAGAAGAGTTCGATGCTGCCGCAGACCAGGTAATCACGGCGACGGAGGACGGAAGCTTCGGGACGAAGGGAACAGTGATCGATGCCCTTCTGGAGAGCGGATATGTGCCTGCGGCTATTTTAAGCTGCGGGCCAAAGCCCATGCTGGCGGCCCTGAAGCGTTATGCGGCTGAAAGAAATATCCCCCTCTGGGTCTCCATGGAAGAACGGATGGCCTGCGGAGTCGGGGCATGTCTTGGCTGCGTGACGCCCTCAACAGAGACGGACAGCCACTCCAATGTGAAAAACAAGCGCGTCTGCAAGGACGGTCCCGTGTTCCGCGCGGAGGAGGTAGTGCTTTGACAGAGACAAAAAAATACACGCCGGATCTTTCCGTGAATATTGCCGGCGTGGAACTGAAGAATCCGGTGATGACCTGCAGCGGGACCTTCGGCTCCGGCGAAGAGTACTCTGAATTCGTGGACCTGAACGGTCTGGGCGCTGTGGTCACCAAGGGCATCGCGAACGAACCCTGGAACGGGAATCCCACCCCCAGAGTCTGTGAAGTGACCGCAGGCATGCTGAACGCCATCGGCCTTCAGGGCCCCGGGATCGATGTTTTTATCAAAAGAGATATTCCCTTCCTGAAGCAGTATGACACAAAGATCATCGTCAATATCTGCGGCCACACCATCGAGGACTATATCGACGTGGCGGAACGCCTGTCGGAGCAGCCGGTGGATATGCTGGAGATCAATATTTCCTGCCCGAATGTACATGAAGGCGGAAAGGCCTTCGGTCAGGATCCTGCCATGGTGCGGAAAGTGACGGAGGCGGTAAAGCGCGTCTCGAAGCAGCCGGTCATCATGAAGCTGACTCCTAACGTGACGGATATTACCGAGATCGCGAAAGCGGCTGAGGATGGCGGTGCGGATGCACTGTCCCTGATCAACACCCTGACCGGCATGAAGATCGACATCCACCGGAGGAACTTTGTCCTGGCCAATAAGACCGGCGGCATGTCCGGACCCGCCATCAAACCGGTGGCGGTCAGGATGGTATACCAGGCCGCCAGAGCGGTGAAGCTGCCTGTCATCGGTATGGGAGGCATTGCCTGCGCGGAGGATGCCATTGAATTTCTGCTGGCGGGTGCCTCCGCGGTGGCAGTGGGGACAGCAAATTTCATCAACCCTCACGTAACGGCTGAAATCGTGGACGGGATACGGGATTATATGCTAAGATATGGCGTGGAACGCGTGACAGATCTTGTGGGAGCAGTCAAGGACTGAAGGAGCACAGATGGAACAGTACAAAAAAGAGTTTATTGAATTTATGATCGACTGCCAGGTCCTGAAATTCGGTGATTTCGTGACCAAGAGCGGCAGGAAGACCCCCTTCTTCGTAAATACAGGTTTTTACCGCACCGGTTCCCAGCTGCAGAGACTGGGCGCCTACTACGCCCAGGCCATCCGCGGGAACTTTGGGACGGATTTCCAGATCCTGTTCGGACCGGCCTACAAGGGGATCCCGCTCTGTGTGGCGGCATCCATGGAGCTTTCCGCTCTCTGCGGAGCGGATATCGGCTACTGCTCTAACCGGAAAGAAGTCAAGGACCACGGGGATAAGGGCATCCTTCTCGGCAGCCCCATAAAGGACGGAGACAAGGTGGTCATCATCGAGGATGTGACCACGGCAGGGACCAGCATCGCGGAGACTATGCCCATTCTGAAGGCGCAGGGAGACGTGGAAGTCCTGGGCCTTGTGGTCAGCGTGGACCGCTGCGAGCGGGGCCAGGGAGAAAAAAGCGCCCTGCAGGAGGTCGCGGAGACCTACGGCATGAAGACCTGCGCCATCGTCACCATGAAGGAAGTGGTGGAGCATCTCTGGAATCAGCCCTATAAGGGAAAAGTCATCATCGACGATGAGCTGAAGGGACGCATCGACGATTACTACAGGCAGTACGGAATCGGCGGAAAGCTCTGATCCCGGAAGCATGAGACGCATCAGACCAAGACACCGCGGGGCGGGTATTCTGCTGTTTCTTATCTATCTCGTGGGTCTTTCCTATTTCCTGTTCTTTTCCGAAGCGCTGGGAAGGACGGGCACAGAAGAATCTCACTACAACCTGGAGCTGTTCAAGGAGATCCTCCGTTTCTGGAACTATCGTGAACAGCTTGGATGGCAGGCCCTTGTCCTGAATACTGCCGGCAATGTGGCGGTTTTCTTTCCCTTCGGGTTCCTGCTCCCTGTGATCCTGGGAAAGCGCTGCGGTTTTCCCGCAGTGATCCTTACAGGATGTCTGTTTTCCCTGGTGATCGAAATGACGCAGTACTATACCAGGACGGGACGCTTTGACGTAGATGATATTCTGCTGAACACATTGGGCGCGGGGCTTGGATACCTGCTGTTCCTGATCTGCTATCATGCGCTGCCGCCTGCGGAAGGAGGTGCCGAATAGCAGCGATATGTTTAATTACAACAGAAAAAAATACCGTTTTCTGACACCGGTAAATAAAAAGAACGACGATTCCATTCTGGAACGCCCGGAATTCATGTATCCGGATCCGAAAAACGGAAAAGATAAAAAGACAGACACGGCGGAGATGGTGAACTATCTTAGAAAACCGCGTTCCGAAATGGGCAGCACGGCTTTCTTTGCCGCTGCGGTAGCCTTGCTTCTTACGCTTCTCAGCGGGTGGATGATGGTGAGATCTCTTGGAAACCCGCCGCTGAACGTATCGGCGGTCGCCTTCAGCGCAATGCTCTTTTCGGTGTTTGCTCTTTTCTGCGGTCTGTTTTCTTTTCTTGAGCGGGACAAGGACCATCTGTTCAGCCTGCTCGGAATATCCATCGGAGGACTGGTGCTGGTCACATGGGTGATTACAATTCTAATGGGAATGACTGTATAACAGAAGAACGGATCACGCTTTCCATGGAGCGGATACGGGCGGTTCCGGAGGAATCCGGAAAACTGCCCGGTCCGTTCCGTGGCTTTTTTTCTTCAGCCGCGACCTTCCTGGTGAACGCCGCGAAGCTGAGGGAGCTTTTGAAAAACGGAAGCTATGGAGAAATGACCCTGGAGGAGATGCAGGGACTGCAGCGGGAGCTGTACCGTGATATGCTTCCTGAGAATTATGCCGGAAACTGGCTTGATCCTGCCTTCGCCGTAAAGCAGGTCCGGGATTTCTTTCCCGCAGATGGGAAGAGGGAAGGAGAGGAACTGGGACGTCTTCTTTCTGCCTTGTATGCGGAATTATTCGGTATCCTGCGATACATTTACGAGGACCGGCCGGGAGATATCGCCCCTTTCCCGGAATTGTTCCTGCAGGTATACGGGCTGTTTTCCGACGCGTCTTCAGGCGCTGTTTCCTGTCCGGGGGAAGGCCTGCCCTCCTCTGCATCTGTAAAAGAGGCGATGTACTGGTATGCCTTTGACTATCTGGACGTCACAGTCCCGGAACGGAACCGGGAGCTTCTGCTGCCCTGGAGTCCGGGAGGAGAGACCGGTGTCCAGCCGGCTGATTCCTTTGACGGCGCAGTGCTGCGCAGCCCCTTTGCAGGGCAGCTGCCGCCTCTTTCCGACCCGCGGAGCCTCTTTTTCAGCGGAGACTATATTTCTGACAGTACACTGGAGACGCATGCCTGTCTGAATGCTTTTCCGAAGGAAAAACTGGAAACTGCCGCCCGGGCGTTTACGGAGGGCTTCATCGAAGGCTTTCGTGTGATGGGCAGGGATCTTTCCAGAAAGAAGAGGACGGTGATCCGCATGATCCGCGGCTTCGAGCGTCTTGCGGTCCGGGAGGCAGAGCTGTTCCGGGAGGCGGGACTTGAGACAGTGATCCCCGGCAGTCCGGTCCGCATGGCGGACAGGATCCCCGGCAGCCAGGCACGGCAGCTTTCTTTAAGTCCCAACCGTCAGTTCAATTTCGACCACCGCTATGACCAGGCGCTGTTCTGGGACAAGGCCTTTACGGACAGGAAGATCACGGAGCTGAAGAATTCCTATGAGGAGCTGAAGGCGGAGGCCGGGGTCTACGCGGGGCCCGCAGTCATGGAGTATTTCGGGGAGCGTGACTTCACGCCGGAAAACAAACCGGAGGCATTCTGCCTCACGGAGCGGCAGCGGAAGCTCCTGAACTCTTATCAATCTGTGCTGATGGAGTTGAGAGACGAATACATGCCCGGGGACGAGACCAGCTTTACCATCATTTCCTGGCCCATTCCCGAGATCGGAGAATTTTACCCGGCGCTGTTTGACGACATCGTCCGCATCAATACCTCGGACAATATTTTTTACCGCAGCGTTCAGCAGAAGATCATTGACGTGCTGGACCGGGCGGCATACGTCGAGGTGAAGGGCGCCGGCGGCAACGTGACCGACCTGAAGATCGCCCTCAGGGAGCTGAAGGATCCGGAGAAGGAGACCCGCTTTGAGAACTGCGTCTCCGACGTCAATATTCCGGCGGGAGAAGTGTTCACCTCCCCGGTGCTGGAGGGGACAGAAGGACTGCTCCACGTGAAAGAAGTATTTGTGGACGGCCTGCAGGTGAAAGAGCTCAGGATCCGTGTGAAGCGGGGACGGGCCTGTTCCTACTCCTGTGCGAATTTCACCTCTGCTGCGGAGAACCGGCGCTTTGTCCGGGAAGTGGTGTTGGGGGATCATGATGAGCTTCCCATGGGAGAGTTCGCCATCGGCACCAATACGGATGCTTTCGCCGTGGCAAAGAAATACGGGATCGGACGGCAGATGCCCATACTCATCGCAGAGAAGATGGGGCCGCACTTTGCTTTCGGGGACACCTGCTACAGTCACGAAGAGGATACTATGACCTATAACCCGGACGGGAAGGCTATCGTGGCGCGGGACAATGAGATTTCCGCGAAGCGGAAAGAAGATCCTTCTTCCGCTTACTTCGGACACCACAAGGACATCACCATTCCCTACGGCGAGATCGGCCGGCTCACGGCTGTGATGCCCAATGGCAGCGGCATCGACATCATCCGCGAAGGCCGCTTCGTGCTGGAGGGGACGGAGGAGCTGAACCGGCCTCTGAAATAATCAATGGTGTCAGCCTTAAGCATGGCATATATATGTACCGCACACTGCTGGAAAGTCTAAACTCCTGACGTTCCTCCCTGACAGGACCGTCTCACGACAACTCGCGCAAAGGGTATCTGTATATTATTGGTACTGTGCTCAGACAAGTCGTGAGACGGTCCGGTCGGAACGCCATTTGTTAAGAACTTTCCGCTTATGTGTGCTTTACATATATATGCCATGCATGGGCAGGCAACCGCGGTAAAAACCTGCGGTTGTATCCACACGGGTTGGATTATATGTTAAAATAAAGTATCTATGCCGTATTACAATGCGGCGGGAAGAGAAAGAAGGAGAAGAGAAATGGCGAAGGTCGGTATTGTGATGGGCAGTGATTCTGATATGCCCGTAATGGCGCAGGCGGCGGAATTCCTCACAAAGATGGGGATCGATTACGAGATGAGGATCATTTCTGCCCACAGGGAGCCGGATGTGTTCTTCGAGTGGGCAAAGGGCGCGAAGGAGCGCGGTTATAAAGTGATCATCGCCGGCGCCGGTAAGGCAGCTCATCTGCCCGGCATGTGCGCGGCTCTGTTCCCGCTGCCGGTCATCGGCATCCCCATGAAGACTTCGGATCTTGGGGGGGTTGATTCCCTGTATTCCATCGTCCAGATGCCCAGCGGCATTCCCTGCGCTACGGTCGCCATCAACGGCGGAAAGAACGCCGGCATTCTGGCGGCGAAGATCCTGGCGGTATCGGACCCGGAGCTTCTCTCGAAGCTTGAGGCATACAGCGAAGAAATGAAGAACGACGTGGTGAAGAAGGACGAGAAGCTTCAGGCCGAGGGTTATAAGGCATTCCTTAAGTAAGACAGCAAAGAGAGGCAGCAGTATGGATTATAAGAACTCAGGTGTGGATATTGAAGCCGGATATGCTTCTGTGGAACTGATGAAAAAGCATGTGAAGCGCACCATGCGTCCGGAAGTGCTGGGCGGCATCGGAGGTTTTTCCGGCGCGTTTTCCATGGCGATGATCAAAGACATGGAGGACCCGGTCCTGCTCTCCGGAACCGACGGATGCGGAACGAAGGTGAAACTGGCGTTCCTGATGGACAAACATGATACCATCGGGATCGACGCCGTGGCCATGTGCGTGAACGACGTGGCCTGCGCGGGAGGAGAGCCGCTGTTTTTCCTGGATTACATCGCCTGCGGCAAGAACTATCCGGAGAAGATCGCAGAGATCGTATCCGGTGTGGCAGAGGGCTGCGTGCAGTCCGAGTGCGCACTCATCGGCGGCGAGACTGCGGAGCATCCGGGACTGATGCCGGAGGACGAGTATGACCTGGCCGGTTTTTCCGTGGGCGTATGCGACCGGAAGGATCTGATCACAGGAGAAGAACTGAAGGCGGGCGATGTCCTCATCGGTCTGGCTTCCACCGGCGTGCACTCCAACGGGTTCTCCCTGGTGCGGAAGATCTTTGAGATGACAAAAGAAAGCCTGGATACGTACTATGACGAGCTGGGCGGAAAGCTCGGAGACGTGCTCATCGCTCCCACCAGGATCTACGTAAAAGCCCTGAAGGCAGCAAAGAACGCAGGCGTGCGGATCCACGCCTGCAGCCATATCACCGGCGGAGGTTTCTATGAGAACGTGCCGAGAATGCTGAAGGACGGCGTCCGTGCCGTGATCCGGAAGGATTCTTATCCTGTGCCGCCGATCTTCAGGCTGATGGCGGTAAAGGGCGATGTGGAAGAGCATGTGATGTACAATACCTTCAATATGGGCATCGGCATGGTAGTGGCCGTGGACGCGGCGGATGCGGATGCTGCCATGAAGGCGTTTGAGTCCGCCGGAGACCGCTGCTTCGTGATCGGAGAGTGCGTGTCCGGAGAAAAGGGAGTGGATCTATGCTGAGAGTAGGAGTGCTGGTCAGCGGCGGAGGAACGAATCTCCAGGCGATACTGGATGCTGTAAAGAGCGGGAAGATCACCAACGCGCAGGTAGTCTATGTCATGGCGAACAATGCGGATGCCTATGCCCTGAAGCGGGCGGAAGCCGCCGGCGTGGAGGCGGAGTGCCTGTCGCCGAAGAGCTTCCCGGACAGGGCAGCGTTCAACACTGCCATGACGGAGCGTCTCATCGAAAAGAAACTGGATCTGGTGGTGCTGGCGGGTTTCCTGGTGACGATCCCGCCGGAGATGATCCGGGCTTTCCCCGGGCGCATCATCAACATCCATCCCTCCCTGATCCCCAGTTTCTGCGGAAAGGGCTACTACGGACTGAAGGTGCATGAGAAAGCCCTGGAACGGGGCGTCAAGGTGACCGGGGCCACTGTGCATGTGGTGGACGAGGACCTGGACCACGGGCCTATTCTTCTGCAGAAGGCGGTGGAAGTGCTTCCGGGCGACACGCCGGAGGTGCTGCAGCGCCGTGTCATGGAGCAGGCGGAGTGGATCCTTCTGCCGGCCGCCATCGACGGGATCGCGAACGGAAGGATCGCCCTCGGCTGATGTCTGCTGTGCAGGGAACTATGCGGAATCGACTTTTGGCAAGCAAGTCATACTATATAAAGGAGCGGCAGAATGAATATACTTGTGGTTGGCAGCGGCGGAAGAGAGCATGTGATCTGCTGGAAGCTTTCTCAGAGCCCTAAGACGGAAAAGATCTACTGCGCGCCGGGCAACGCCGGTATTTCCGAGGTGGCGGAGTGTGTGCCCATCGGCGCCATGGAATTCGATAAACTGGCGGCGTTCGCAGAGGAGAAGAAGATCGACCTCACCATCGTGGGCATGGACGATCCGCTGATCGGCGGCATCGTGGATGTGTTCGAAGAGAAGGGCCTCAGAGTGTTCGGACCCAGAAAGAACGCGGCTATCCTTGAGGGATCCAAGGCCTTCTCCAAGGAACTGATGAAGAAGTACAACATCCCCACGGCTCAGTACGAGACCTTTACTGACGCTGATAAGGCCCTGGAGTACGTGAAGACCTGCAGGATCCCGGTGGTCCTGAAGGCGGACGGCCCGGCCCTCGGAAAAGGCGTCCTGATCTGCATGACCCGCGAAGAAGCGGTCGCCGGCATCAACCAGATCATGGTGGACCGGAAGTTCGGCTCCTCCGGCGATACAGTGGTGGTGGAAGAGTTCATGACCGGGAGAGAGGTATCGGTCCTGTCCTTTGTGGACGGGAAGACCATCCGCATCATGGCCAGTGCCCAGGACCACAAGAGGGCAAAGGACGGCGATCAGGGCCTGAACACCGGCGGTATGGGAAATTTCTCCCCCAGCCCCTTCTACACAGAGGAGGTTGATGCCTTCTGCCGGGAGAACATCTATCAGAGGACAGTGGACGCCATGGCGGCGGAAGGAAGACCTTTCACCGGCGTCATCTTCTTCGGTCTCATGCTGACGCCGGACGGCCCGAAGGTCCTGGAGTACAACTGCCGCTTCGGAGATCCCGAGGCCCAGGTGGTGCTGCCGAGAATGGAGAATGATCTGGTGGATGTGGCGGAAGCCTGTGTCGACGGCCGGCTCTCGGAGGTAGAACTGAAATTCAGGGACGAGGCCTGCGTCTGTGTGGTCCTGGCCAGCGACGGATACCCGCTGTCTTACGAGAAGGGCGTCCCGATGTACGGCTTTGAGAAGTTCAAAGGGAAAGACGATTATATGTGCTTCCATGCCGGCACGAAATTCGGAGAAAACGGTCAGATCCTGACCAACGGAGGAAGAGTGCTGGGCATCACCGCCCTCGGAAAAGACCTGAAGGAAGCCAGAGCAAAGGCCTACGAGGCTACAGAGTGGATCGACTTCCGCACGAAATACATGCGGCACGATATCGGGAAAGCGATCGATGAAGCATAAAAGGATCAGAGTATAAACAGTCCGGATCATACCGGGCTGTTTTTTTACAGATACAGTTAAGCAAGCGCTATTGAAGGCGGTCGTAGGGAATGATAAGATTACTATAGAAATTACAAATAAATGTGACTTTAAAACAGGAAAAGTCAGGAGGTTCCCATGACCCAGGATCTGAAATATCTGAAGCTTCTTGCAGAGAAGTATCCGAACCGTCAGTCCGTCTGTACAGAGATCATCAACCTCGCGGCGATCATGAACCTGCCGAAGGGCACGGAACATTTTATGAGTGATATCCACGGGGAGTATGAGGCGTTCCTGCACATCATGAACAACTGCTCCGGCGTGATCCGGGAGAAGATCGAGATGATCTTCGGGGATCAGATGAGCGAAGAGGAGCAGAGAGAACTCCGCACGCTGATCTATTATCCCCGCCATAAACTCAGGCTCCTGAAGGCCGAGGGAAAACTGTCTCCCAAGTGGTACCGGAAGACGCTGCGGGAGATGGTGGAGATCGCCCGGATCCTGTCCTCCAAGTACACTCGCTCCAAGGTGCGTAAGGCCATGCCGAAGGAGTTCGGCTATATTATCGACGAGCTCCTGCACGCGCTCCCGGATGAAGGGGACAATCAGCATGCGTACCATGAGCGCATCCTGGACACCATCGTCGGCATCCAGAACGGAGATGAGTTCATCAAAGCGCTGTCGAACCTGATCAAGCGACTGGCAGTGGATCACCTGCACATCGTGGGAGATCTTTTCGACAGAGGCGCGGACGCGGACAGGATCATCGACCTCCTGATGGACTACCACTCCCTGGATATCCAGTGGGGCAATCACGATATCCTCTGGATGGGGGCGGCCTGCGGAAGCTATGCCTGCATCGCCAACGTAGTCCGGAACAACGTGCGCTACCACAACACCCGCATCCTGGAGAGCGGCTACGGCATCTCGCTCCGGAATCTGCAGCTTTTCGCGGAGCGGACCTATGAGGGTGATCCCTATCAGGCTATGGTCAAGGCCATCAATATGCTGGTGACGAAGGCGGAGGGCCGTGCCATTCTCCGGCACCCTGAATTCGAGATGAACGACCGGCTCCTGATGAACAATGTCAACAAGGAGACCTGGACGATCACCATCGGAGACAAGGAATACCAGTTGAATACGCAGGAATTCCCCACGGTGAACTGGGATAACCCCTATGAGTTCACTCCGGAGGAAACGGAGATCATGGAGGACCTGAAGACAGCTTTCCGCTCCAGTGTACGGCTGAATAAGCACATTGAGTTCCTGTATTCCGTCGGCAGCATCTATCTGAAGATGAACGACAACCTCCTGTTCCACGGCTGCGTCCCGCTGACGCCGGAAGGGGAGATGGAAGAGATGAACTTCTTCGGACAGTTCCACCGCGGCAAATCCTATTTTGACTGCTGTGACCGCGTGGCCCGCCAAGCGTATCTCGGCGGCCTGGAGCGGCATCTCGATTTCATGTGGTACCTCTGGGGCGGGCCGAAATCGCCCATGTGCGGCCGGATCCTCAAGACCTTCGAGCGCACCTACATCGACGACCAGTCCTCCTGGAAGGAACCCCAGGATCCCTATTACAATTTCCTGGATTCCGAAGCTACCAGCCGCATGATCCTGAGAGATTTCGGACTGAAGTCCGATATGTCCCACATCATCAACGGCCACACACCGGTCCATGTCTCCAGAGGCGAAAACCCGGTGAAGGCCGGCGGGAAGCTGATCGTCATCGACGGCGGCTTCAGCACGCCTTACCACAAGACCACGGGAATCGCCGGCTATACCCTCATTTATAACTCCCATGGCATGCGGATCAAGAGTCACTCTCCCTTTGAGAACATGGAAATGGTCCTGAAAGAGAATACCGACATCGAGTCCAGGGCGGAGCAGTTTGAGCTGGAGCCCTACCGCGTCATGATCGGAGACACTGACAAGGGCCGGGCCATCGCCCAGCAGATCGACGACCTGAACGCGCTGCTGGACGCCTACCGGGACGGCGCTATCGCTGAAGGTACCGGGAAAAAAACAGTTGAATAAGCTGGCAACAGAAAAAAAGGCATTAAAAAGCGGACACAGAAAGAGCTCCTTTCTGTGTCCGTTTTATCGCCGTACAGGAACACCGCGATGTTTTTTATTTCCTCCGGATACCGAACTGATACTGCTCCAGCAGGTCGTTCTTCAGGTTCCAGAGCTTCTTGGAAAGGTCCACATAGGTCTGGTGCGGGTTGTGGAAACGTCTGGACTCCTCCCAGAGGGAAGCAATCTCTTTCTTGCAGACAGCCTGCAGCTCCATGACCGTCGGGGACTCATAGATGCATTCGCCGTTCTTGAAGACGTGGACCATGATCTCTTCCATGGTGTAGGAGCCGCCCTCCAGAAGAGTTTTCTTCCAGGTCTCGATGGGGTCGAAGAGCATCAGCGGATCGTTGGAATCGAACTTCTCGTCCGTCAGGGCGATGAAGTCGGCAATGATCATGCCTTCCTCGTCGTGGATGCGGTAGATGGTCTTGTCTCCGGGGTTCGTGATCTTTTCGGCGTTTTCGGAGATCTTGATCTTCGGGATGAACTCGCCGGTCTTTTTGTCCTGAATGGCAGCCAGTTTGTAGACGCCGCCGAAGGCGGGACAGTCTTTGCTGGTGATGAGATTCGTGCCGACGCCCCAGGAATTGATGGTGGCGCCCTGCTGCTTCAGGGACTGGATAATATCCTCGTCCAGATCATTGGATGCGGAAATAATGGCATCCGTGAAGCCCTCCGCGTCAAGAGCCGCCTTGACCTTCTTGGAGAGATAGGCAAGGTCGCCGCTGTCCATGCGGATGCCGTACTTTTTGGACTTGATGCCTGCGTCGCGCATCTCCTTAAACACTGTGATGGCGTTCTTCAGGCCGGAATCCAGAGTGTCGTAGGTGTCGATCAGGAGGATGCACGCGTCCGGATACAGCTTTGCGTAGGCCCGGAACGCGGTCAGCTCGTCGGGGAAGCTCATGATCCAGGAATGGGCGTGAGTGCCGCTGACGGGAACATTGAACATCTGTCCGCAAAGCACGTTGGAAGTGCCGACACAGCCGGCGATAATTGCAGCTCTCGCACCGTAGATGCCGGCGTCCGGTCCCTGGGCTCTCCGGCAGCCGAACTCCATCACGCCGTCGCCGGCGGCCGCCCGGACAATGCGGGATGCCTTCGTGGCGATCAGACACTGGTGGTTCAGGATGTTGAGAAGAGCGGTCTCAATGAGCTGGGCCTGCATAATGGGGGCGATGACTTTGACCAGAGGCTCCCTCGGGAAGATGACCCGGCCTTCCGGGATGGCGTAGATGTCGCCGGTGAAGCGGAATTCGTGGAGGTAGTCCAGGAAGTCCTCTTCAAAAATGCCGAGGCTGCGGAGGTAGGAGATATCTTCCTCCGAAAAATGGAGATTCTTGATATACTCGATGATCTGCTCCAGTCCCGCGGAAATAGAGTAGCCGCCGCCTTCCGGATTGCTGCGGTAAAAAGCATCGAAAATGACGGTCTCGTTCATTCCGGAGTTCTTGAAGTAGCCCTGCATCATGGTGAGCTCGTACAGGTCGGTGAGCAGTGTCAGATTTCTCATAGGCGTTTCACTCCTCGTTTCTGTAAATTCAGGGCCGGAAATATTTCCGGCCCTGTGCACGATTAGTCGGACTGTTCTGTTTTCTGCTGTAATTAATCATATCATATTCGCATTGGAAAAGAAACGATTAAGAAAAAAGTATACTTGCATGGACGTCTGGTGAAAGATAGACTATAAATATCTTATTCACAGCCTATAATTATTTACTGGATATGGAATTATATGTAAGAGAGGTACAAAATGAAAAGTCGTAAAGGTCTTACAAAAACTGTTTTGCCTGCACTGCTTGCGGGACTGATGCTCGGAACGCTGATTTCTTCGGAAGCGCTGGCAGGGGCTCATAAATGGGAGACGAGCGATACGGAAAGCGGACCGGGCATTAATATGTCCCAGTATAATCCGCCTGCCCCGGCCGAAGAGCTGCAGGAGGATTTCGTCGTCGTAACACAGGAGGCGCAGGAGATCGACAATTTCAACGGTGTGTCTGCTCTGTGCCGCCCCGGCGGGCGGGAGGACTACGACCAGGTCTATAACTGTGTGGTCCTGGTGGAAAGATACTACCGTCAGGTATACGGAATGGAGATAAAGAATGAATATCAGTTTGAAATTCCGATCGCGGAAGGGATCGGGCCTTTTACGGTGACGGAAACGCCCAAGTCCGGCGACATCGGCTATCAGACAGTCGACGACGGAGGCCCCCACTGGTTCATTCTGAAGCGCGTGAATGAGGACGGAACATTCACGGTGTTCGAGCAGAACTGGAAAGGGGTCGAGGACGGGGTGACATACACAATGGTCAACAGGCGGGTCTCTTATGAAAATACCCGGGACCTGAGATTTTTCCGCAGGCCGGGTGCCTGACCCGAAGGACAGATCGTTACATGAATAAAAAACAATGGAACATCACCTATATTATTATGGCGGTGAATATCGTCCTTTTTCTTCTGACGGAAAGTACCGGAGGAAGCGAAAATGTGCAGAATATGATACGATGGGGCGCGGTCTACGGCCCACGGATCATAAAGTACCGGGAATACTGGCGGTTTCTTACGGCTGCCTTCCTTCACTTCGGCATCGCCCACATCGCCAACAACATGCTGATCCTGTTTGCCCTGGGGCCGCATCTTGAGAATGCGCTGGGACGAGTCAGGTTCCTGCTGTTTTATCTTGTAAGCGCTGCTGCCGCAAATGTCTCTGCTTTCCTGATCGAACTCCCGGCCATGGATGTCCGGGTCAGCGCCGGGGCTTCCGGTGCCATTTTCAGTGTTTCCGGGGGGCTGCTCTGGGCCGCTCTCAGGAACGGCGGCAGGATCGGAAGTCTGACTATCCGGCAGATACTTGTTTTTGCCTGTCTTTCCATGGCTTACGGGCTCACGGGGACGGATGTGGACAACATCGTGCACGCGGCGGGCTTTGTATCGGGGTTTCTGTTTTCGGTGGTGCTTTATAGAAAAACTGTCCAAAAATATTGAATCTTGGTTGCGGTACTGTATTAAATCACAAAATAGAGGTAAAATGCTATATGGGTATCACAATCTGTAATTCAGGCATAGGCCTGTGAAAAGTTATTCAGGAGGTAGAGAGTATGAAACTTACAAAATGCGCCAATGGGCACTTTTACGACGGAGATACTTACCAGAGCTGCCCGTTCTGCAGTGCTCCGGCACCGGCAGCTTCCAACGAGACGATCCCGCTGGATTATGCTCCTTCAGCCGTGGAATCCGTGACAGTCGCAATGACGGAATCCTTTGAGACGAACGAGACCCAGAAGCTGGATGTGAATCCCAAGCCCGCGGATTCAGGGAGAGCCCCCCTGCTGAATGACGACAGCAAGACCATCAGCCTGAACAGCTATTTCCCGGAAGGAGTCGCCGACAAGAGCGTTGAACCGGTGGTCGGATGGCTTGTCTGCACAGAGGGAAAACTTTACGGAAGAGATTTCCGTTTAAAGAGCGGCAGGAATTTCATCGGCCGCGACAGCAGCATGGATGTCTGCCTGGCAGGAGAGATGACTGTCTCCAGAGACCGCCATGCGATCCTGGTCTATGAACCGAGAGGAAACATGTTCCTTGCGATGCCGGGTGAGACAAAGGAGCTTGTCTACCTGAACGGCAAGGTAGTCCTGATCCCGACAGAAATGAAGAAAAATGATGAGATCCAGATCGGAGAGGTCACACTGATGCTGATTCCTTTCTGTGATGATGTATTTACCTGGAAGAAGTAAAGATTAAGGAGAAAAAAAATGAAAAGAATCCTTGCGACAGCTGCTGCCATGAGTATGGCTTTCTCCGGGAACGCGTTTGCGGCCCGTTCCACTTTTGATGTCCTCGATGATATCGCAGGCGCTTCCGCTGTCATGCAGATCATCCAGGGCTCCATTGCTCTTTTTGTGATCCTTGGTCTCGCGGCCCTGCTGATCCCCTATATTTTCACAGGTTACATGTGGTTCCTCACCGGCCGCAAGGCAAAGGTGGACGGCGACAAGGGCTGGATGTGCTACATTCCGATCGCCAGGGCGATCTACCAGTGCAATATCATCCGCTTCCCTCTCTGGTACATTATTTTCCTTCCGGGACTTCTGAACGGCATTGTATCCGGTATTATCGGCATGATCTTCAACGCGCTCAAGATCCCGGTCCTGGCAGCCATTCTGATGATCGTGTTCGCCGTTGCAAGCCTGGTGTTCCGCTATTTTTACTTTAAAGAATTCTACCGCAGCTTCGGCTATCATCCGAACACAGCGTTTGTCGAGATCATTCCGACCGCGGCGATGATCGGCATGGTATTCCGCGCGGCGATCGCGTTCTCCAAGAGGATCGCATTTCGGGACAACGGCGCTTCTGCTTCCCAGCCGGTCGTGAATGACGATGTCTATAAGACCAGAGGATACCAGGATGTGGCGGCAGCAGCGCCGGCACAGAAAAAGTCCGCGTTCATCACCGGTATTTCCGGCATGTACGCCGGCGCCACTTTTGATGTGGGCGACGGCAAGCCGATCGTGTTCGGCCGCTCCGCGGATGCCGCAAATGTGGTGTTCGACCAGACTGACACCGATATCAGCCGCGAGCACTGCGTGATCCGTTATGATCAGCTCTCCGGACAGTTCATCCTGACTGACAAGTCCACCAATGGAACGTATGATTCCGGCAACAATCGTTTCCCGAAGAATCAGCAGACAAATGTAGCGCCCGGTACTGTGATCTATCTCGGCAAGACGAGAAAGAACGCATTCCGGATCGGATAACAGAAAAACTCCCTGAAAGCCGCAGCAGGCCGGCGCCTGCTGCGGTTCGCATTAAGTAACTGTTACGGACAGAATCGTATTTCGGAGGCCGCAGACATGATCACCTTCTCTCTATTGACGAATCCCGGCAACCGGGAAAACAACGAAGATAATATCGGAATGTACCAGGCAGGAGATGATTACTGCTTTGTGCTGGCTGACGGACTTGGCGGGCACGGAGCCGGAGAGATCGCCTCTGCGATCGCGGTGGAACAGGTGGTCACAGTATTTGCCGGGAAAGGAAAGGCTTCGGCGGAATGCCTTTCTGAGGCGATGATGAACGCGCAGAACGCTATTCTTACACATCAGCGGAACGACCGGAGCACAGCGGATATGAAGACCACCTGCACCGTCCTGATGATAGGCGGGGACGGCATTTTCCGCGGCCATATAGGCGACTCCAGGATCTATTACTTTGATAACGCGAAAATGCCGGAGCGGACACTGGACCACAGTGTTCCGCAGCTGCTCTGTCAGGCGGGGAGGATCCGGGAGAAGGATATTCGCCATCATCCCGACCGGAACCGGCTTCTTCGGGTGATGGGCATCGAATGGGATGAGCCGAGGTTCGAACTGGCAGATACCCTGGAGAAAAAAAGGGGACAGGCTTTTCTTCTGTGTTCCGACGGATTCTGGGAACTGATCGATGAGAAGAAGATGGTGGCATGCCTGAAGAAGGCAGACAGCCCGGAGGAATGGCTGAAGATGATGGAACTGATCGTTCTGAGGAACGGCAGAGGCCTGAACATGGATAACTACTCAGCGATCGGCGTCTGGGTCGACTGAACTGAAAAGGGGGAGTTCCATGGCAGTGGTACGGTGTGCCCAGGGGCACTATTATGACGATGAAAAATTTTCCCGCTGTCCTTTCTGCGGGGTATCAATAGATATCAGCTCTATTTCTGATTCAGGGAAGACAGTCGCCCTGAACTCTTCCGAAACCGGAGGAACTGCCTCATCCGGAGACGCCTGGGATAAGACGGTCTCCCTGAAAGCTGCGGAAAAGCTGCCCGATGATGATCAGAAGACCATCGGGCTGTATTCTGATCTCCGCGGGAACGACCTGGTCACCGGCTGGATCGTCTGTATCGACGGACCAGAGCGGGGCAGAGACCACCGTCTGTTTCACGGCTTCAACCGGATCGGCAGGGGAGCCGGCATGCAGATCAGTATTGAGGCGGATCCTTCAGTATCCCGCAGCAACCAGTGTGCCGTTGTGTATGACAAAAGGGGAAATACCTTTTATCTTGTGCCGGAGAAAGGGAACCAGGTCCTTTTGAACGGAGAGTCCCTGCGTATGCCGGCTGAGCTGAAAGCAGGAGACCTCATCACCATCGGCCAGGGAACGTATGAATTTGTGCCGTTCTGCAGAGAGGGTAGAATATGGGAAGAAGAGTGAGATGCCTGTTTCTCGCTGCGCTGATCAGTCTTGCAGCTGTCACTGCCGCTGCGGCAGATACCGCTTTGACCCAGCCGCAGGATACAGTGAGTTTAAGTGAGATGGACGGTCCTTCGATCGAGCAGATATCTGCTGATATGCCGGAAGTGACGGTCTACGGTTATGGGCTGTCCGAGGCAGGAGGCACACCGGAAGCAGTCCTTGGAGGAACAGCCCTGAAGGCCGTTTCGGCCCGTCCTTTTGAAGAGACCGGAGAAGGGGTTGACTACTACCTGCTCATGGATATATCTAATTCCATTCCGAGTTCCTACTTTGGGGAGATCAAAGACGCGGCTGTGGAATTAGGCCAGAATCTCCGGCCGGCGGACAGGCTCACTTTCATCACTTTCGGAGAGAGCGTGGAGCTTCGGGGTTCCCTGACAGGGGACCGTGAGGCGGCAGATGCTGTCATGAAGGAGATAAAGAATGCCGACAACCGCACGCTTCTGTTTGAGGCGGTCAGCAAGGCTGCGGATCTTGCTGTAAAGCAGACGGATCCCGGGCTGAAAAGAAAGATATTCCTTGTGATCTCTGACGGAGAGGATGTGGCGGACGGAAAGGCTGTGGCCCAGGAAGCACTGGACAACCTGAAGGAAAAAGCGATCTCCGTCTTTGCTTTGTGCATTAACGAAACCGCCCGTGAGAATAAAAACAGCTTCGGAGAGTTTGCCCGGAACACGGGAGGCTCCATGGAGATCTTCCGTGCAAAACAGTGCGGGGAAGCGATGGAAAGGATACGCGAACGCATCATGTCCGCGGACTGCCTGACCTTCGAGGCCCCGAACAACAGGATCTCCCATACTTATGAACGGTTCAATCTGAAACTTCCCGGACAGGAAGTCCCCCTCACGAAAGAGGTATTCCTGTACCGTTTCCAGGACGACCTCACTGCACCGTTGATAACAGCCGAAGGACTGGGAGGAAGAGAGATCCGCGTGACCTTCAGCGAGGCGGTGACAGGTGACGGAGATCCGGCGTCCTATCAGTTCCGTTCAGAGGAAAACGGCGACGTGATCCCGATCAGCGGTGTCGCAAGAGATGACAGCCTTCAGAATTCCGTCGTGCTGACTGTTGCTGACGCTTTTCCTGCCGGAAAGTATACACTGAGCTGTCCCGGGGTAAAGGATGATTCCCAGAATGAAAACGCGGTGCAGAACTCAGTGACTCTGGATCTGGAGCAAAGCGACGAACCTGCCGGAACAGTGGTAGTGCAGCAGGAAGGCGACACCAACGTGAATGTGGAAGGAGAATCTTCGAGATTTGCCATGGCGGCGGCGCTGATGGCGCTGGCTGCCGCTGTCGTCGGTATCGTTCTCGCGGTCAGAAGCAGATCAGGAAAAAAAGAGAGGGCCGCAGAGCCGGACAGCGAAGAGATCATCAGGAACGGAGGAACAGCGGGGAGGACCCATGTGCAGATCGTTCAGGCCAGGGAGCTTCCGCTGACCCTTACGGTTTCCGCTTCCGGCGGAGAGGCGAAGAGGATCAGAAAGACGATAGACCGGAGTCTGATCGTGGGCCGTTCCGGCATGTGCGATCTCAGTTTTGATGACAGCAGAATGTCCAAACAGCATTTCGCGCTGGAATGGGACGGACAGAATGTATATATACAGGATCTTCAGTCCACCAACGGGACGATCGTGAACGGAGTACGTCTCAGCGGAATGAAGCGTAGACTTGAAAGGGGAGACAGGATTTCTGCCGGCGCGGAGATGATCGAGATCAGCTGGTAGGTTTCTTCCGGTGTCGGACATGAGATATGAAGGGAATTTGTGCCCGGACTGCTTTGACGCAAGCTATATCCGCGGCACATGCAGAAAATGCGGATACAGGGAAGAGGAGCATCCGCGTCCCGACAGGGCGCTGGATGCCGGCACTATCCTGAAAGACCGCTATATCATCGGACGTGTCCTGGGTTCCGGAGGTTTCGGTGTCACCTATAAGGTGTGCGATACAAAGGGACGCGGCATCTGCGCGATGAAGGAATACGCTCCGGAGCTTTTCGCAAAGCGCGGCGAGGACCGGCAGAGCATGAAGATCCTTGAGAACCGCTTTCAGAAAGGCTACAGAAAAAACAAAGAGCGGTTCGTGGAAGAAGCCGTGCTGCTTCAGCGCCTTCAGGGGATCGACGGCATTGTGAATGTCTACGATTTCTTCCAGGCGAACAACACAGCTTATTATGTGATGGAATATCTGGACGGGCCCAGTCTTTCCCAGATCGTAAAAGCGGCGCCTCAGCCGATGCTTCTTAAGAACGCGGCCGAGGTGATCCTGAAGGTGGGCCGCGCCATGGACAGGGTGCACAGGGAGACCGGCATGATCCACGCCGACATCAGCCCCGACAATATCCTGGTGACCACCGACGGAAGGATCCGTCTCATCGATTTCGGCAGCGCAAAGCGCATTATGAAGAGGGAGGCTCCCGACGAGGAGACCCAGCTCAACAGGAAGTATGCTCCGCCGGAGCTTTACCGGAAGGAAATGCCGAAGGGTCCCTACACGGATGTTTATGAGCTGGCGGCTACCTTTTATTATTGCCTGACAGGAGAAAACATCCCGAAAGCGACCGACCGTAACGCCGGGCAAAAATATATTCCTCTGTACCAGATGACCAGGACGGTTCCCAGAAATATCAGCGATGCCGTCGACAAGGCTCTGGTACTGGACTATACCCGCAGAACACAGACGCTGGAGGCGTTTATCTCCGGCATATCTTTGTCCTTCTACAGGGAAGAGCTTCAGCCTTTTATCCAGGTCCTCTCAGGGGACATGAAAGGGGCTTTGTGGAATATCAGGGCAGAAGAAGAATTGGTGATCGGCAGGATGCCGAATTATTGCCAGATCCTTATCCGGGGCTACAGCGGAGTGGTGAGCAGACAGCATCTCCGGGTGAAGTTCAGCGCTGCAGACGGTCAGTTTATCGCCGAAGACATGGGCTCCACAAACGGCACTTACCGGGGCGGGATAAAACTCCGCATCGGAGTGAAGTACCGTGTGCCGCCGGGAACAGAGCTGTCTCTTTCGCCGAACGGATGCCGCATTCTGCTGGGCGCGAAGACAGTAAGAATAAAACAATAAAGGAGCCGGGACTTTGAGCATCATTAATGATACAGAAAAGCATGCGCCGGATCTCAGATACGGATACGAGACCATCATCGGAGCGAGAGAAAGCCAGCAGGACAACGGTTATTATTACAGCAGTCCTGAGGGAACGATCGCTGTGGTGTGCGACGGCATGGGAGGAATGGACGACGGCGGGAAAGCCAGCATGACCGCGATCCGGGAGATCAGCGCCGCCTACAGGAAGAAGCCGGCAGAGGAGCCGGTGCCGGAGTTTTTCCGGAAACAGGCGATCAGTATCAACGAGAAGATCTCAGGTTTCAGAAGTGCCGGCGGCGGCATGATGAATTCCGGAACAACGATCGTCGCAGTGGTGGCGGAACACGGAAAGCTATGGTGGCTCTCCGTGGGTGACAGCCGGATCTACCTCATCAGAGGCAGAGAGATGAAACAGGTGAACCGGGAACACAACTACCGGATGATCCTGAAAGAACAGCTTTTGTCAGGAAGAATATCGCAGGAACAGTATGATGCGGAGGAAAAGACCCGGAAAGCGGAAGCACTGATCAGTTATCTGGGGATCCGGAACCTGACACTGATGGAGATCAACCAGAATCCCTTCCAGCTGCTTCGGGGAGACCGGGTGCTTCTTTGCAGCGACGGTGTCTATAAAAGCCTGAGCGATGACCAGATCAAGGCGCTTCTTGACGACAATGACATTGACTTGAATATTGCTGCGAAGCGGATCTGCTCCATGGCGCTCCGTTACGGCGGCAGAGGACAGGACAACACAACGCTGATCGTTCTGCAGCAGATGAGCTGACGACCAGCATACAGGGGGTAGTTTTTGATGCGATGTGTTAACTGCATGAAGGAATTTGACGAAAAATACGGACTCTGCCCGCACTGCGGCTATATTATAGGCACGCCGGCGAAGGAGCCCTTCCAGCTTCCTCCGGGAACCATCCTCTCAGGACGTTACCTGGTGGGGACAGCTGTGGGCGTGGGCGGATTCGGCATCACCTACCGGGGATGGGACAACACACTGCAGCAGATGATCGCCATCAAGGAGTATTACCCCAGCGCGAACGGAATCGTCAACCGGAATCCCGGAGAAGCCAAAGTCATCGTTTACAGCGGGATCAGGGAGACCGAGTTTGAAAAGGGCAAAGAACGCTTCCTTTCCGAAGCGAGAAATATGGCAAAGTTCAGCGCCCACCCGAATATTGTCCACGTGTTCGATTTCTTCGAGGAAAACGGGACCGCGTACATTACCATGGAATTCCTGGAGGGAATATCCTACAAGGATTTCATAAAAATGAACGGCGGGAAGATCGGGCTGAACACTGCCAGGGACGTTACGATCGCGGTGCTGGATGCCTTGAAGGAGATCCACAGGATCGGGATCATCCACAGGGATATCAGCCCGGACAACGTTTTTATCTGCAACAACAGTGTCATCAAGCTGATCGACTTCGGTGCAGCCCGCTTTTCCACCGGAGCGGAGGAAAAGACGCTTTCCGTTATCCTGAAACCAGGATATGCCCCGCCTGAGCAGTACCAGAGACGGAGCCGCCAGGGCCCCTGGACAGATATTTATGCGGTCGGCGCCATGTTCTACCGTGCCATCACCGGCAGAATGCCGGACGAATCCGTGAACCGCATGGTGAAGGACGAAATGCCGTCTCCGTCGGAGCTTGATCCGGAGATACCGGAGACTATCAGCAACGCGATCATGCGTGCCATGGCAGTAAATCAGGAGCTCAGGTTCCGGACCGCGGACCAGTTCCGTGCGGCGATCGAAAGCAAAAAGCCTGTGCGCGACGTCCAGGGAGAACTGAAGGTACGGCGGGGAAGGCGCGTCGGTATCGTGGCAGGTATCCTGGCAGTCCTGATCGCTGCCGGCGGTATCGGTACCCGGATCTATTTCAAAAAGATGGAAGCGGAGCATCTGGCCCCTGCGGAGATCACCCTGTGGTATCCCGAGGGTGTGTACGGGGAGGCTGCTTTTGATCCGGAGCAGGGACTGCTGAAGTCCTATCTGGATGAATATGGAAACAATGTCAAGGTAAAAGCTGAGGCTAAGCCTGCGGACAGCTATGAGGTCCTGCTCCGGGAGGCCATCGCCTCGGGAAATGCCCCTGCGCTCTTTGACAGCAGCTGCCTGGCGCCGGAAGATACCGCGGGCCTGGCTGTCCTGGACGAGGTGACGGGGCGCCTTGAAAAGACAGAAGAACTCAAAGAGTATCGTTTTCTGCCGGAGTACGGGACATTGTTCCCGGAGCAGAAAAGGATCCCTCTTTCCTTTGAGATCCCTGTCATATACAGAAACACCGGCATCACCCCTGAACCTGAAGAGCAGATCCTCGGAAGAAACGGATTTGAGGAGATCCTTGGGTTCAGCAGCGGCTATGTCACTGATCCGGATGCTCTGGGGTTGTATCTGAAGGTGAAGTCTGATCTTCCTGCGCAGGAGGATTATGAAAGGTTCATTCACCAGGAGGAAGTTGACAAGTCAGGGCTGGACGCGGAAAAGACCACACAGCAGGAACTGGCGAAGATCGCGATGAAAGATAATGCCGGATATTATCTTTCCGACACCGGAGCCTACCACAGGATCCAGGATGACATGCCGGGTATCTACGGTATTCTTCTGCTGGGAAAGGACCTGGAGGTACCGGTACGGTTCACACATCTGTGGAGCATTTCCGAAAACGCTTCGCCGGAAGAGAAGGCCGCTGCCGCGCGTCTTATCTATTATTTCCTGTCCCAGGAAGATCAGCTGGTCCTTTCCGTGGAAAAGCGCGCCGGTCTGCCTCTCCGGGAAGATGTTCTTGAACAGTACAGGAAAACTTATCCGGAATTTGACAGGATAGAAGAGAGCCTGCAGAACATGAAGCCGGAACAGTAAAACGGGAAAAAAGGAAAAGCAATCGATGGAAAGAATCAGGCGTTGTCTGAACTGCATGGAGTCCTATGAAGATCATCTGGACAGCTGTCCCTTTTGTCATTACAAAGAACCTCGGGAATGGGACAGCAAGCTGATCCTGAAGCCGGGATTTATTCTGCAGGAAAGGTATATTACCGGAACGCTCCGCGCGGAAGGTGAGACGGACCTTACATATATCGGGTGGGACGGCCTGTTTGACAGAAAAGTGCTGATCCAGGAATTCTTCCCCACAAGGCTTGCGTCCAGGGACGCATCGGGACGGGTGGTCCCGCTGCAGGGGGCAGAGGCCGAATTCCGCAAATGGGCCGATGAGTTCGTGCGGCAGAGAGAAAATCTGATCCGGCTGTATGAGAGCCCGGACGTGATCTGCGTGTTCAGCGCATTCCGGGATAACGGGACCGCCTATATGACGTATCAGTATGCAGAGGTCCCGACCCTCAGGGAGTACCTTGCGGAGAACGGTCCCGTCAGGGCCCAGCTGGCCAAGGCATATCTGGACCAGGCAGTCCGCGCGGTATGGGAGGTCCACAGAAACGGAGGGATCCACGGCAATATCTGTCCGGACAGTTTCTGGATGACTTCCGGGGACCGCCGGCTGGTCCTGAAGGATTTCGCAGAGCCCGCGCATTACTGCGGAAGAACGGATCTGAAGGATTACGGGAAGGCGGGTACATGGACGGATGTCCGCGGACTTTCCCTTCTTTTTGCGTCCCTGCTTGCCGGGGCTCCCTGCACCGATGAAAAGGCGGCAGCCGGGGTGTTCGCAAAAGAAAAGAAAATGCTTTCCGACCTGGAACGAAAGACTCTGCAGGAAGCACTTCAGGCAGAAGCAGGTTCTCCGATCAGCACGGTGGAGGCCTTCGCGAAGGGGATCCTGGGAGACCGCCGTACGGAGGAGCTGACACTGAAGGTTCGGGAGCAGACAAAAATACCTGCCCGGAAAGAAATACCCTTCAGAAATAAGCTGATTGCCGCCGGGATCCTGGCAATCGTCCTTCTGCTGGCTGCTATTGCATTTCTTTTCTTCGGACGAGCGGATAAGCAGGAAACGCTGCCGGAAACAGCACCTGTAGAGACTTCCGCAGCTCCGGAAGTACCGTCTCTGGAAGAAACGGAGCACACTGACGTCGCAATGCAGGACATGGTCAGGAGCGGCGCCATGGAGAGCACTGCGGAAACAAGGTCGGGGAACCTGTCCGATGGCGTAAAACAAACTGAAGAAGAAAAGAAAGAAGAGAAGAAACAAGAGACAAAAAGGCAGAGCAGTACGAAAGCTGAAACGGAAAGGCCGCGGAGAACTGCAGCGGAACAGGAGACAGCGGCTGCAGCTCAGACGGCAGCTGTATCGGAGACAGAAGCCCCGCCGGAGACAACGGCGGGAACAGAGATAGAAACACTGCCGCCGGCAGAGGCGGGAACAGTTACAGCAGCGGAACCCGAGACGCCGAAAGGACCTGGAACGGCAGCGGAACCCGGGACGCCGGAAGGACCTGGAACGGCAGCGGGGCCCGGGGAAACGGCAGGACCGGGAGCAGCAGGACCGGGAGCAGCAGGACCGGGAACGGCAGTCGTGAACGCTGATCCTCCGGAGGCCGGAGCGCCGGCATTGGCGGAGCCTCCCGGGGAAACAGTTTCAGACGGCGGGAACACGGCGCCGACAGCATCAGCCGGAGGACCGGCTGCGGTGACAGACATGTCGTCGAATGAAGGGGAAGAATGAGAACTACCGGGGGATGACTTATGAACAGACGATGTATGGGCTGCATGGAGGTCTATGACGACACCTACGCACTTTGCCCGCACTGCGGCTATATTTATGGAACACCCGCAAAGGAAGCCTACCATATCCAGCCGGGATCAAAACTGAAAAACGGCAGATATACAGTAGGAAGGGTGCTGGGCTTCGGCGGCTTTGGCGTGACCTATATCGGGTACGATGAACAGCTTCTCAACAAAGTCGCCATCAAGGAGTACCTTCCCGGGGAATTCTCCACCAGAATGCCGAATCAGCAGGCGGTCACGGTGTACACCGGAGAACGGGAGGAGCAGTTCAACGAAGGAAAGGTCAAGACGCTGGACGAAGCCAGACGCCTGGCAAAATTCCAGAACGAACCGAATATTGTTCACGTCTATGATTTCTTCGAAGCCAACAATACGGCGTATATCATCATGGAGTACTGCGACGGCCAGTCCTTGAAGGAGATCATGGCGGAGCAGGGCCCCTTTTCTGTCGACGAAGCACTGAAGATCGTTCTTCAGGTGATCTCAGGGATGAAGCAGGTCCATAAGGAGGGAATGATCCACAGGGACATTGCCCCGGACAACATCTACCGGCTGAAGGACGGCAGTATCAAGATCCTGGATTTCGGAGCTGCGCGGTACGCCACGACAAAGCATTCCAAGAGCCTTTCCGTCATCATCAAACCGGGCTACGCCCCGGAAGAACAGTACAGGAGCCGCGGAGATCAGGGGCCATGGACGGATGTCTATGCGCTGGCCGCGACGTTCTATAAGATGATCACCGGGGTCACACCGCCTGACGCGATGGAAAGGGGAGTCCAGGATCTTCTGAAAAAGCCTTCCAAAATGGGCGTCAGCATTCCAAAAGGAATGGAGACAGCCCTGCTGAACGCTTTGAATGTAGCGATCGAGGACCGGACCGCTTCCATGGAGGATTTTGAAAAGGAACTTCTTGCCGCCGACGTGAAGGCAAGGGAAGTCCACGACCGCAGGGAAGATGTAGGAAGCGTTTCCGCAAAAATCAAGATCGGAGCAGCGATCGGCGGCCTGGTCGCCGCAGCCGGAATCGTATTTGCGCTTCTGCTGAGTCCTGCGAGTCCGGTGAAGGAATTCATCCTTCCGGATAACACGGTATTTGTTCCCAATCTCGTGAACCAGGAGATGGAGACTGCGTCGGAACTTGCAGCGAATGAATTCCTTGCCGCCAAAGTGGAAGAAGGGGGTATCGAATACAGCGATACCATTGACGAGGGAAAGGTGATCGATCAGTCGGTGCCGGCGGGCAGCCAGATCGAAACAAACAAGCATGACAGCTCGAAGTGGACCGTCATCAATATGCGTGTCAGCGGAGGTCCGGAGATCACTGAAGTCCCCAGTGTGGTAAGATTAAGTGAGAATAAAGCAAAAGAAGAACTGGAGAAACGCAGGCTGAAGGCGGAGATTGTTTATGTCTCCGATCCGGAAAAGATCGCCGGGACGGTCCTTTCCCAGAGCGCGCCTGAGAAAACGAAAAAGTATCCGGACAATGTCATCACCCTTGAAGTCGTCAAGGATGAGGGACAGCTGAAGCTGGGAGATACCTTTGATATTCCTGTGCCGGATGTTAAAGGTAAAAACATAGAAGAAGCTGAACGTATACTGAAAGAAGCAAAACTTACAGTCCTTACGGATTTCGTGAACAGCGATACGGTTCCGAAAGATGAAGTCATGGACCAGGATCCGGCGCCGGGGACCATGGCTGCGGAAAATCAGCAGATCGTCCTTCAGGTCAGCAGCGGAAAAGAAACAAGACAGGTGCCGCAGATCCTTTACATGACGCGGGAGAAAGCGGAAGAGGCCCTGAAAGAGGCCGGTTTTGTGCCAGATCCTGATCCGAAGGAAGCTTATTCCAGCAGTGTTGACGCGGGACTGATCATGGAACAGTCGCCAAAAGCGCAGGAGTTCGTTGAGATAGGAACTGTCGTTACCTTCACCATCAGTAAGGGTGAAGATCCTGCGGTGAAGAAAGCACGTGAACAGCAGGCGAGGGAAAATAACAACAGACCGGCACAGACCCAGGCACCGGCACAGACCCAGGCACCGGCACAGACTCAGGCACCTGCTCCGGCACAGACTCAGGCACCGGCACAGACCCAGGCACCCGCGCCGCCGCCTCAGACGGAAGCACCTGCGCCGCCGCCCACCCAGGCACCTGCGCCGCCGCCTCAGACGGAAGCACCTGCCGCGCCTGCAGACGATCCATGGGCGCAGTACGGTCTGTAAACATGTTAAGTTTGGAAAACCTGAACGTATCATAAACAAATGAAAAAGGAGGACAATAACATGAAAAAGATCATCTTTGCAATGGCCGCTGCAGGAATGCTGTCTGTTATGTGCGCGGTGAGCGCCTTTGCCGGCGGATGGAAGAATGACGGAGGCGGATTTTGGTATGAGAAGGACGACGGATCTTATTATTCCGGAGGTATCTACAATATAGACGGAACTAATTACTGCTTTAACAGTTCAGGATACATGGTCACCGGCTGGCAGCAGCCGTCAAGATACGGTGCCTGGTATTTCTTTGAGGATGCCGGGAACCAGGCAATGGGCTGGAAGCAGAGCGGCGGTAAGTGGTATTATCTGGATCCGGCAAATAACGGAGCCATGAAGACCGGCTGGTTCGAGGACCAGGGTGTTCTTTATTACCTTGACCCGAACCAGGGGGGAGCGATGCAGGTCAACAGCCTTTTCGTCACCACGAACCAGGATAACGGAGAGGTGAACCTGTACCAGGCAGACGCAAACGGAGGAATCATAAGAAATAAGGAATCAAAGAACGCCCAGGGAACAGAAATGAAGTATATGGATGACGGCGCGATCATGTACCGTTCCAACCTCGGAAAGCTTACGAACGCCAATGACGGCGGCTGGCACTGGGCTCATTCCCTGGATGACCTGACGAGTTTCAAGTCGATGGACAACAGTCTGGTAAGTGAGGCAGTAGAAGAGCTGAAGCAGGAGTGGGCGTCAAAATACGAGGATCTTCTGGATACCAAGAATTCGACCCGCCGCCAGGAGAAGATCAAAGCATGGGAAGAACGGGTGAAGAAGGCGTTCAATGATTATGTCGTCGAGGGATTTATGTCGGACTATGATATTACGGTCTATATCAGACAGGTGAAAAACAGCACCTACGATCCTTACGCGGATGAAGATGAAGATGATGATGACGACTATTTCTACGATGACTGAGTATTCTGCAGCCTGACTGCAGCCGGAAAGGAGCTGTCGGCAAATGGCGGCTCCTTTCCTTTTTGAGGAGTAGGGAAATGATGAAAAAAAGTATTCTGCCGGCAATGCTTTCTGCGGTTCTTCTGATGACAGGCTGCAGCGGAGGGATCCCCGGGGCACCGGGCATTGAGGAAACGGTCGCGGAGCTGTTTGAGGCTGTCAAAGAGGATGTGGACACGATCACCGGTCTGGTGACAGGCGGACCGGAAGGACTGATCGACACCCTGATCTCCGGGAAAGACGAAAAGTCAGAAGAAGAAAGCGCTGAAGGACAGGAAGCGGAACAGAATCCAAAAGAAGAAACGTCAGAAATGGCGAAAGAAGAAACATTCGCCACCGGAATAGGGAGCCCTCCCGGAATATCCGGGGAGGAAACGCAGGAGAGTCAGCCCGAGGAGACGAAAAGCGCGAAGCGCGAAGACCCGAATTATGTGATGCTCCCGAAGCATTACAGAAACAGAAACGAGCTGAAATATATCAGCGAGTTCACCCTGGACGGAGAGAACAAAGCCCTGAGATACAACGGCACCATGATGAATCTTCCGGGAACGAAAGAGAATACAGCGTGGCTGGTGGGTCCCGACGGGAAAAAGGCACTGGATTACGAACTGGATTCCGCGCGCTGTAAATATCTCGGCGAAGGCTTTTACATCGTGGCAAAAGACGTGTCCGAAGAGAGTAAACGCAGCGACAACGGAGACATCGACAGGAATTCCCTGGGACTGGTCCGCATAGAAGGGACAGAAGTCCGCCAGATCCTGCCCTGCGAGTATGCGGGATTCGAATTCGTGAAAGGTGATTTCATGCTGGACAGCAGCGTGTTCTCCCGTTTTATAAAAGTCTTCACTGTGGAAGAACCCACGGATGACCGAAGTGACTATCTGCTGTTCTTCACAGACAGATCGGTCGGGATCATTCCCCAGGAAGGAGATTTTATCTACAACGGGCACTGGGATCTGTATGACCTTGCCGGAGAAGCTTTCGTCCCGGGAATCTCATCCGAGAAGCGGTCAGATTCGAAAATAAAAATTATCGGGAACGGGATCGTCTTACGAAAGGATGATGATAACATACTTTACGATGCCTATGGAAAGGAAGTCCTCTCATTAGGAAGCTATTTCCGAAACGGCATCGGTTATGTTATCGTACATAAAGA
This sequence comes from Stomatobaculum sp., assembly GCA_017449925.1. Next base: position 15,196 of record JAFSYO010000134.1, on the reverse strand, counting down.
CGGGTTTTATATTGTGTACGACGATCTTGGCAACGAGATGTTCAGGAAATCGGACCTGAGCGGGGAAGTTGAATCCGTCGGGCTCAGTGAAAGCGGGTTCCTGAGGTATAAAAACAAGGATACCGGAGAAAACCAGATCCTGGACAGGAACGGCACGCTGATATTCACAGAGGATGTTTCCTGGGGAGATTTCGTCTCGGAAAACGACGGAGTTTTTCTCTATAACGGCAGAAGTACTGCTGTCTCATCCTCCGGCGAGATCCTGAAAGAAGCGCCGGAAGGACAGAACTGGCTGCATTCCAGAGGCTGCGGGTATTACACGACTGTGGCGCGCTCACTGACAGACACTACAGACCGTGCGACCCGGTCGGTCCTTTCCAGAGAAGGCCTCGTCGGGGATAATCTGGAGGGCAAAGATACGCTGACCTTCAATTTCAAGGACGATGCCGGAAATCATTATGTTTTTGACAAAAAGGAGTACAGCATTCCTGCCGGTACGCAGGAGCGCATGCTGGACACGGGCCTTCTTCTGCACATGGATGACAGCGGATCCTGGGGCCTTTACGACCTGTTTTCCGGGGAGAAACTGCTGGATCACAAATATGGACTGATCGCACAGACCGGCCATATGATCATAGCTGTGGAGCAGCCGGGGATCGTGACCGTCTATGAGCTTCTGGGGCCGGATCTTATGAAAGAAGAGGAATATTGAAGAAGACAACGGAGCGGGCTGAAATATGAGCAACAGACTGTGCATGGGCTGCATGGAATTCTATGACGCCCGGTTTGAGATCTGCCCGCGCTGCGGGTATATTCACGGTACGAAGGCACAAGAGGCTTATCACCTTCAGCCGGGGACGGTTCTCCGCAATGGACGCTATGTCGTGGGGAGAGTCCTTGGTTTCGGAGGCTTCGGCGTCACCTATATCGGATATGACAGAAGGCTTCAGCAGAAGGTGGCGGTAAAGGAATACCTGCCCGGAGAGTTTTCCACAAGGATGCCGGGAGTGACTTCTGTCACGATCTACAGCGGAGAACGGGAGGAACAGTTCGCGGCCGGAAAAATGAAGACCATCGAAGAAGCGGTCCGGCTTGCGAAATTCCGTCAGCTTCCCAATATCGTACACGTTTTCGACACCTTTGAAGAGAACAATACAGCGTACATCGTCATGGAGTTCTGTGACGGTGAATCCATTAAAAGTATTCTTGAGCGGCAGGGCCCTATGAGTCTGGAGGAGGCCCTGATCGTCGTGCTCGGAGTGGCAGAGGGACTGAAGCCGGTCCATGCAGAGGGGATGATCCACAGGGATATTTCCCCGGACAATATTTACCGGCTGAAGGACGGGACTGTCAAGATCCTGGATTTCGGAGCTGCGCGGTACGCCACCACAAAGCACTCAAAGAGCCTGTCTGTCATTATTAAGCCGGGCTACGCGCCGGAGGAGCAGTACAGGAGCCGTGGGGATCAGGGCCCATGGACGGATGTCTATGCTCTGGCGGCAACTTTCTACAAAATGATCACCGGCATTACCCCGCCGGATGCCATGGAACGGGCGGCGCGGGATACCCTGGTGCGTCCTTCGGAGATGGGTATCTATATGCAGGAAGGGATGGAGACTGCCCTGATGAACGCCATGAACGTGGCGATCGAGGACAGGACCTCCTCCCTGGATCAGTTTGAAAAAGAGCTTCTTTCCGCGGACGTAGAAGCAAGAAAGGTGACAGACAGAAAGACGGATGTCGGGAAAGTCTCCGGACGTTTTAAAGTGGCGGCTGCATTGGCGTCAGGCCTGGCGGCAGTCGTGATCGCAGGGGTGCTCCTCCTGAACCCCGCAAGTCCGGTGAGCCCCTTCACCCTTCCTGACAATACGGTCTGGACCCCCACTCTGGTCAACCTGGACCTGGAAACGGCGGAAAAGACAGCGGATGAGGCGTGGCTTAAGACCAGCGCCAGAAATATGGTGTACAGCGATACTGTGGAAAAGGGTCTGGTGCTGCACCAGTCGCCGGAGGCTGGAACGCAGATCGTCACGGACAGGAAGACAGTACGGAACCGCGCAGTCATCGAGGTGGATGTAAGCGCCGGACCGGAAGTCGCCTATGTTCCTGCCGTTACATTTATGAGCCGCGGCAGTGCAGGGAAGGAACTGGAAAAACAGGGCTTTTCTGTAGAATACAAAGAGACCTCGGATCAGACGAAGGCTTCAGGCACCGTTACGGCGCAGCATCCCGCGCCAGGAAAAATGCTGTATCCGGGGGCGAAAGTCACACTGACTGTCGTTAAGGACGAAGGACAGCTTAAACTGGGAGATGTAAAAAACATTACAGTCCCGGATGTCACCGGGATGCTATATGAGGAAGCGGAAAAGCTCCTCAGGGAGAAAAAGCTGGCGTCGCTGATCATGCCTGAAAACAGCGACACTGTCCCGGAAAATGTGGTGATGGCCCAGGATCACGAGCCTGGGATCAAAGCTGCGGAGAACGAGATCCTTCTTCTTACTGTGAGTTCAGGGAAGGAAAAAGTCCTGGTCCCGTTAGTTACGCTCAAGACGAAGGATGAGGCGGAAAGACTTCTGAGGGAGGCGGGATTCCTGCCTGAGCCTGAAGAGGCTTACAGCAGTTCTGTCCCTGCGGGAAATGTAGTCAGCCAGAAGCCGGAAGCACAGGAGCAGGCTGAAAAGGGGGCGCCGGTCCGCATCGTGATCAGTAAGGGGGAAGATCCCGAAGAGACTGCCAGGAAAGAAGCGGAGAATAAAAGGCGTATGGAAAAAGCCCGGGAAACCGCCCCACCGCCCCGGACCGAAGCGCCCCGGACTGAACCCGCACCTGTGACTGAGGCGGCGGCACCGGCGGCAGTGCCTGAGACTGAGGCAGCTCCGCCGGAGACAGAACCGCAGACGACCGCCGCGCCGGAGACCCTTCCCGCGGAGACAGCTCCGCAGGAGACAGCACCGCCCCAGACGGAGGCTCCGCCGGAGACCGCCGCAGCTGCGACAGCTGAGACGACAAAGCCCTACATCCATACCGGTAAGACAGGAAAGATCCAGCGGAAGAATGTTACAAAGGAAGAAACTGCAGAGGATGAAGAGAAAGACCAGGAAGATGATGAAGACCAGGAGGAAGATGACTGAGAATTAGCATACCTCCGGTTTAAAATTACCAGCATGAAACGAAACCCCTCTGTACGATCCTTGTCCGGAGCGGCACCATCCCCATTTTGATGAAAGGAACTGATTATGGCAAAACGTATTTTGGTTTTTCTTCTTTGCATTTCCGCGATGCTGTCTGCCTGCAGGGAGTCTCCGGAAGTCATGATGGAAAAGCAGCTTGACCTCGGGAGGAAATATCTTGAGGATCAGAATTATGACGAAGCGATGCTGGCGTTCCAGCTGGTGATCGACCTGAATCCGAAAGTGCTGGAAGCCTATGAGGGCATTGCTGAGGTCTACAGTTCCAGGGGAAAAGACCGGGATGTTGCCCGCGTTCTGGAACAGGGAATGGACGCAGTGGGGAAAGAAAATATATCGGAGAAAGACTGGGATATCATACTGAACCTGTACCGAGGTGTAGCCGAACAGGCAGAGGCGGGCAGAAACAGAGAACGGGCAATAGAACTGTACGGAAGAATGCTGGAGCTGAGAGAAGACACGGAGATCAGCGCCAGGCTGGAGATCCTGAAAGAAGAAGAGCGAAAGGCCGCCGAACTGGAAAACAGAAAAAACGAACTTATGGATATGGCACGGGCCATGGCAGAGGCTGTCACATGGGGTACAGACTATGATTTTCACAATAAATCGATCCTTAGCGCAGAATTCGATGACCTGACCAGCAGCCTGACAGAGCCGTATGTTTTCCCGACAGAAAATGGAAACTATATCGGCGTGTACCAGGGGGGGTATATTTATTCCGGAGCGATGTCCGGCACGACACGGAAGGGACATGGTATCTGGTTTTATGGTGATACTAAAATGATCACGGTGGTCGATACGATGTGGGACAATGATCTTCCGAACGGGCAGGCGACGATCGAGACGATGATCAATGAAGCAAAGCTGGTCAAAGAGGCAGATCATACCTATGCGTTGAAAACTGCTGAAAGAGTCCCGCTGAAGGACGGAGTTTACGAGGGTGACGCAAGCATAATCTGGATCATGGACAGCGGGAACTGCAACCATCAATGGGAAGTCACATATTCCGGTGGTCTGATGCAGCCTGTCGACGGCGAGAACGCGGCTTTATGCAAGAAGTGCGGTGCGCCGCTTCATGCCGATGAGGATGTGAAAAAGCTGGAGGGGATATGAACTGGAATTCGGGCGTGAAACCGGAATCCGATGTTCCCGGAGCCCTGGCACTGGAAAATACGGCCGGAATGTATTATAGTAGTACCATACATGTGTAAAGAAACATGGCGGTATCACTGCCGGAAATGGTGACTCCATGAAAGAACTCAGAATAAAAGCCAGTCTGGACAACCTGGATGAGGTGCTGCAGTTTGTGGATCAGGAGCTGGAAGGTGCAGACTGCTCCATGAAAGCCATGATGCAGATCGACCTGGCTGTCGAAGAAATATTTGTAAATATAGCCAGCTATGCCTACGCGCCCGGAACAGGAGAGGCACTGATCCGGCTGCAGATCGCCGGGGAGCCCCGGTATGCTGAGATATGTTTTCAGGACAGCGGTATTCCGTATGATCCGCTGGCGAAGGATGATCCGGACGTAACGCTCGCCGCGGAACAAAGGGATATCGGCGGACTGGGGATCTTTATGGCGAAAAAGAGCGTGGATGATATCCGGTACGAGTACAGGGACGGATACAATGTTCTGACGATCAGGAAATATATCTGACGGCGATATCTGAGGCAAAGTTCAAAAATTCATTGACTTCGGGCCTCTCTTCAAGTATAATATCGTGGTTGACAACTTCAGGAAACGGCAATGACGAAGAGAGTAAGGACCGGAGAAAGCTTCAGCGAGCCGGGGATGGTGGAAGCCCGGTGTTAGTAGACGATCCCGAAGATCACTTCTGAGCTGTGCCCCTGAACAGCATCGATATAGGACCGGTCTGACCGGATACGATGAAGTAGGAGGCGCCGTTTTTCCCGCGTTAAGGGAACAGAAACACTTATGCAGGTGGTACAGCGAAGCGAAAGCTCTCGTCCTTCATGGATGAGGGCTTTTTTTGTTTAAAAAGGAGAGACCGGCTTATGTACAGAAAAGTTCCGACAGACCTGAACTTTGTTAAGAGAGAGGAAGAGGTCGAGAAATTCTGGGACGAAAACCGCATCTTTGAGAAGTCCGTGGAAGAAAGGGAGGGCTGCCCGACCTATATGTTCTACGACGGACCGCCGACGGCAAACGGTAAGCCCCACATCGGCCATGTGGAGACCCGCGTCATCAAGGATATGATCCCGCGTTATCACGCCATGAAAGGCGAACAGGTTCCCAGAAAGGCCGGCTGGGACACCCACGGTCTGCCCGTGGAACTGGAAGTGGAAAAGGAGATCGGCATTGAGGGGAAGGATCAGATCGAAGCCTACGGCATCGAACCTTTCATTGACAAGTGCAAGGAATCTGTCTGGACCTACAAGGGCATGTGGGAGGAATTCTCCGGCAAGGTGGGTTTCTGGGCAGACATGAACGATCCCTATGTCACTTATTATGACGATTATATCGAGTCCGAGTGGTGGGCCCTCCAGGAGATCTGGAAGAAGGGGCTTCTCTACAAGGGCTTCAAAGTAGTTCCTTACTGCCCGAGCTGCGGCACGCCTCTTTCCTCCCACGAAGTGGCCCAGGGTTATAAGACCCTGAAGGAGCGTTCTGCGGTGGTCCGTTTCAAAGTGAAAGGAGAGGACGCTTATTTCCTGGCCTGGACCACGACGCCCTGGACACTGCTTTCCAACATTGCCCTCTGCGTGAATCCGAGAGAAGAATACGCGAAGGTCAAGGCGGCAGACGGATATACCTACTATATGGCAAAGGCCCTTCTCGACACGGTTCTGGGATCGCTGGCAAAAGAAGGACAGCCGGCCTATGAGATCCTGGAGACCATGCCCGGAAGCGCGCTGGAGTACAGAGAATACGAGCCTCTGTACAGCTGCGCCGCGGACGAGGTGGCGAAGCAGCACAAAAAAGGCTTCATCGTATACATGGACGACTATGTCACCATGGAGGACGGCACCGGTATCGTCCACATTGCTCCTGCTTTCGGTGAGGATGACGCCCGTGTCGGCAGAAAGTACGACGCCGCCTTTGTGCAGATGGTGGACGACAAGGGAATGCTTAAGCCCGAGACCGGAAAGTTCGCCGGACAGCGGTGCAAAGCTACGGAGAAAGAGATCGCCGCAGGTGCGGTAAATGCTGACCCGGAGGTCCTTAAGGATCTGGATGAAAGGGGCATTCTTTTCAGCGCTCCGAAGATCGAGCATGATTATCCCCACTGCTGGCGCTGCGACACGCCGCTTCTTTACTACGCGAGGGAATCCTGGTACATCGAGATGACCAAGGTTCGGGACGACCTGGTGCGGAACAACAAAAGGATCAACTGGGTCCCCCAGAGCATGGGAGAAGGCCGTTTCGGCAACTGGCTGGAGAACATCCAGGACTGGGCCATTTCCAGGAACCGTTACTGGGGCACGCCTCTGAATATCTGGGAATGCCCTGACTGCCCGAACCGTCTTTCCGTCGGCTCCAGAAAAGAACTGGCGGAGCTTTCCGGCGATCCGGCAAATGAGAAGATCGAACTGCATCGTCCTTATGTGGACAATGTCTTTATCAAGTGCCCGAAATGCGGAGGCTCTATGCGCCGTGTTCCGGAGGTCATCGACTGCTGGTTCGACTCCGGCGCGATGCCCTATGCCCAGCTGCATTATCCCTTTGAGAACAAAGAACTGTTTGAAAAGTGGTTCCCGGCATCCTTTATCTCCGAGGCAGTGGACCAGACCAGAGGCTGGTTCTATTCCCTGCACGCGGAGTCCACGCTGCTGTTCAACGAGCCCTGCTTTAAGAATGTCATTGTCATGGGACTGGTGCTGGACAAAGACGGAAACAAAATGTCCAAGTCCAAAGGCAACGCGGTGGATCCCATGGAGGCCCTGGAGCAGTACGGCGCCGATGCGATCCGCTGGTACTTCTACACCAGCGCCGCTCCGTGGCTGCCGAAGCGCTTCTCCGGAGAGGCCGTGAAGGAAGCCCAGAGAAAGTTCATGGGAACGCTGTGGAATACCTACGCGTTCTATACGCTGTACGCGGATATCGATGGTTTCGATCCCACAAAGTACACGCTGGACTATGAAAAACTCCCGGTCATGGACCGCTGGCTTCTGTCCAGAATGAGCACCATGGTGCAGAAGACCGACGCGAACCTCGCCGCTTACCGAATCCCGGAGGCAGCTGCCGTACTGGAAAAATTCGTGGATGATATGTCCAACTGGTATGTGCGCCGCTGCCGCGACCGCTTCTGGGCGAAGGGCATGGAACAGGACAAGATCAATGCCTACATGACCCTCTGGACCGCTCTGGTCACAGTCTGCAAGGCGTCTGCCCCCATGATCCCCTTCATGACTGAGCAGATCTGGCAGAATATCGTCCGCACCGTGGACAGCACGGCGGAGGAGAGCATCCACCTCGCCCTGTTCCCGGAGGTGAACGAGTCCTGGATCGACAAGGAGCTGGAGGACAGCATGGACGAGGTCCTGAAGATCGTCGTCATGGGCCGCGCCGCCAGAAATAACTCCGGGCTGAAGAACCGTCAGCCGCTTTCTGCCATGTATGTGAAGGCTCCTCAGGTCCTGGGCAGCTTCTACACAAAGATCATTGAGGAAGAGCTGAACGTAAAGCGGGTGGAATTCACCGACGACGCGGAACAGTTCGTGACCTACAGCTTCAAGCCGCAGCTTCGTACCGTGGGTCCGAAGTACGGCAAACTGCTCGGCAAGATCCGCCAGACCCTGTCCGGACTGGACGGGCAGAAAGCCATGAAGGAGCTGAAGGAGACCGGAGCCCTGCACTTCGATTTCGACGGACAGGCCGTGGAGCTTAAGGAAGAGGATCTCCTGATCGATGTCGGCAAGTCCGACCGCTACGTCACGGAGCAGGACAATGTCGTGACGGTGGTCCTGGACACGCTCCTCACAGACGAACTGATCGAGGAAGGCTTTGTCCGCGAGATCATCAGCAAGGTCCAGACCATGAGAAAGGAAGCGGGCTTCGAAGTGACTGACCGCATCGTTCTCAGCGCGGACGGCAACGACAGGATCAAAGAGATCATGGAGAAGAACGCGGAAATGATCAAGGCCAGCGTTCTTGCGAATGCCGTCAATTACGGAGCCGGGGAAGGCTACGCAAAAGAATGGAACCTGAACGGCGAGACGGTGACGTTAAGCGTCAGAAAGGATATTTAATCAGTTATGACAAAAACAAAGAATAAGACAGCAGCGGCTGCCCACAGAGTGCCTGTACAGATCACATCTGTAAATGCCATGTCCAAGGATAAGCTGAAGGATAATATTGAATCCTTCCTCCGCATGGTCTACAGAAAGACTATCCAGGAAGCGAATCCGGCGATGGTGTACCATGCGGTGGCGCTGGCGGTCAAGGACACCGTCATCAACGACTGGATCCTCACCCACAGGACCTACGATGAGAAACAGGTCAAGAAGCTCTATTACATGTCCATGGAGTTCCTGGTGGGGCGCGCCCTGGGCAATACTATCCTGGCTCTGGGACAGCAGAAGATCGTTAAAGAGGCTCTTCAGGAGCTGGGTTACGATCTTGTGAACATCGAAGATGAGGAGAGGGACCCGGCTCTGGGCAACGGCGGTCTGGGCCGTCTTGCCGCATGTTTCCTGGATTCCCTTTCCACCCTGAACTATCCGGCATACGGCTGCGGCATCCGCTACCACTACGGTATGTTCCGCCAGAAGATCGAGAACGGATATCAGATCGAAATCCCGGATGACTGGCTGAAGAACGGTTATCCTTTTGAGATCAAGAGAGAAGAGTACGCCTGTGAAGTGAAGTTCGGCGGCCATGTAAGATCCCAGATGGGAGACGACGGCAGAACGCATTACCATCAAGAGAACTATTCATCCGTGCGAGCCATTCCCTATGACCTTCCGATCGTGGGATACGGCAATAACATGGTCAATACCCTCCGGATCTGGGACGCGGAAGCCACGAGCAAATTCTCCCTGGAGTCCTTTGACAAGGGCGAATACCAGAAGGCAGTGGAGGAGCAGAATCTTGCCCATACCATCTCCGAGGTCCTGTATCCGAACGACAACAACTACTCCGGTAAGGAACTGCGCCTGAAGCAGCAGTATTTCTTCATTTCCGCCACGCTGCAGACTGCTATTAAGAAGTTCCACAAGCGTCACAGCGACATCCGCGAGCTGCCGAAATACGCAGTGTTCCAGATGAACGACACCCACCCCACCGTGGCAGTGCCGGAGCTGATGCGCATCCTTGTGGATGAAGAGAGGCTGGAGTGGGATCAGGCATGGGATATCGTCACCCATTGCTGTGCCTACACGAACCATACCATCATGAGCGAAGCTCTGGAGAAGTGGCCGATCGAGCTGTTCTCCCGCCTGCTTCCCCGTGTGTACATGATCGTGGAGGAGATCAACCGGCGTTTCCTTCTGGACGTCCAGAAGGTCTTCCCGGGAGACACCGACAAGGCGAACCGCATGGCCATTATTCACAACGGCCAGGTGCACATGGCATATATGGCCTGCTGCGCGGCGTTTTCCATCAACGGTGTGGCAGCGATCCATACGGAGATCCTGAAGAAGCAGACTCTGAAGGATTTCTTTGACATGTACCCATACAAGTTCAACAACAAGACCAATGGCATCACCCAGCGCCGTTTCCTGCTCCACGGAAACCCGCTCCTCGCGGACTGGATCACTTCCAAGATCGGCAGCGAGTGGATCACGGATCTTCCCGCTATCAAGAAGCTTGAGCTCTATGTGAATGATCCGCAGTGCCAGCACGAGTTCATGAACATCAAGTACCGGAACAAGCTGCGTCTCGCGGAATATATCAAGCAGCATAACGGCATCGACGTGAATCCAAGATCCATCTTCGACGTCCAGGTCAAGCGTCTGCACGAGTACAAGCGCCAGCTGATGAACATTCTCCATGTAATGTTCCTGTACAACCAGCTGAAGGACAATCCGCATATGGATATGGTCCCGCGGACCTTCATTTTCGGCGCTAAGGCGGCGGCCGGATACCGCAGGGCGAAGCTGACCATCAAGCTGATCAACTCCGTGGCGGAAGTCATCAACAACGACTATTCCATCAACGGAAAGATCAAAGTGGTCTTCATCGAGGACTACTGCGTCAGCAATGCGGAGATCATCTTCGCAGCAGCGGATGTTTCCGAACAGATCTCCACTGCTTCCAAGGAAGCCTCCGGCACTTCCAACATGAAATTCATGCTGAACGGCGCACCGACCCTGGGCACCATGGACGGCGCCAACATCGAGATCGTGCAGGAAGTCGGCCAGGATAACGCCTTTATCTTCGGCCTGTCCGCGGAAGAGGTCATGAACTTTGAAAAGCACGGCGGCTACAATCCGATGGAGATCTTCAACAGCGATCAGGATATCCGCCGGGTACTGATGCAGCTGATCAACGGTTTCTACTCTCCGGACGATCCCGAGAGATTCCGCGAGATCTACAACAGCCTGCTGCACCAGAACGGCTCGGAACGCGCAGATACTTACTTCATCCTGAAGGATCTCCGTTCCTATATCGATGCATACTGGAGGATCGACGGAGCATACAGGGACGAAGTCCGCTGGGCAAAAATGTGCATGCTGAATACGGCAAATGCCGGCAAGTTCTCCTCCGACAGGACCATCGAGGACTATGTAAGAGATATCTGGCATCTGAAGAAAGTCAAGATCGAAGCAGATAAATAAAGCCAGAAGCTGAACAGAGAAAGGTTTTATATACGGCAGCGTCCGGGCAGATGCCCGGGCGCTTTTTTTGTGGTATGCTTATCATGGCTGGAGGAAGATCAAAATGACTAAGCAGAGGAATGTGTTTACCAAAGCCATGCGGCGCACTCATACCATCTACATGCCGGATATGCTGCCTTATCACGGGCAGCTGTTCTGTGCCGCATTCCGTCATGCCGGATACCGGCTGAAGATCGTCCCCGAAGCCAGCTCCTATCCTAAGGAAACATATTCAACCGTCAGTCAGGACTACTGTTCTCCGGGCATCCATATTATCGGGAACGCGCTGGCTCTGGTTAAGGAACTGGAACGGAAACGGGGCAGTCACGGCGGAGCCGGGCTCCGCATTGCTTTTCTGGAGCCCCAGAGCGGAGGGATCTGCAAGGCGGGAAATCTCTATCACGCACTGATCAACAGCCTGCGGCGGTCAGGGTACAGTGACATTCCCGTAATCAGCCTGAATCCCCACGCAAAAGAGCTGCAGAGCGGATTTCGCCTGGGGCCGAGGCTTCTGACAGCAGGATTTGTATCTGTGCTCTACAGCGATCTTTTAATGCAGCTGACATTACAGACGCGGCCTTATGAAAAGGAGAAAGGAAGTACGGACCGCCTGCACAGGAAGTGGCTTCGATTTCTCTCAGGAAAGATCGCCCGGGGGCACTGCCTTTTCTTTCGCAGGGCGATATACCGCAGGATCCTGAAAAGCTACCGGGAGATCCCTCTAAGGGACAGCGACGCAGAACAGATGAAGTCCCGGGTAAAGGTCGGGATCAGCGGTGAGATCTTCAGTAAGTGCGCCCCTTCCGGAAACCGCCACCTGGAGGAGGTCCTTCAGGAACAAGGACTGGAATACCGCCTGGGCGGGTTCCTGAATTATCTGATCTACGTTGTCTATACAGAGAGCAGGATCCGGCAGCTGGGAGGTACCATCCCGCGGCGGTATGTGTTTTTCTGCAATGTACTTCAGAAATATATGGAGGCGTGCCAGCGGGAACTCTGCAGGGAAATGCGGAGGGCGGGATACAACTGCGATTCCGAGTTTTCCAGGATGGAGAAGTACGCAGGGACGATCCTTGACACCGGCTACAATATTGGTGACGGATGGCTCACTGCGGCAGAGGCATGCGATTATATTGAAAGCGGGTACCGGAATGTGCTGCTGTGCCACCCCTTTACCTGTCTTGTGAGTCATGTCGGCAGCAGAGGCATCATAAAGAACCTGAAAAAACGTTATCCGAAGGCCCGTGTTACCTCTGTCGAATACGATATCCACGGTTCGAAAGCTATGCTGGATTCCAGGATCCTGATGGCGCTGAGTGCTCTGGAATTGTGACCGAAGGGAACGAAGTAAGATAGTTAAAAGGAGATAGATATGAGCAGGAAGATCCTGATCTGTTCCGACATACACGGGGCGCTGGCAAATTTCCGGACCGCATTCGAAACGGAAGCCCCTTTGGACCTTGTGCTGATCGCCGGAGACCTGGGGCTGGAGCGATGGAAAATCGACCAGGTGACCGGCGTCACAGCCTGTGCCATAGTACAGGGCAACAATGACCGGCTGCGCCATCCCGATCTTCCGGAAAAGAGGGAATTCACCTACGAAGGAAAGCGTTTCTATATGACCCACGGGCATTTGATGGGGGTCCGCCACGGCGTTCCCCGGAAATTCATTGCCTTGACCCGGAATCTGGGGTCGGATATCGTGATTTTCGGCCACAGCCACAGTTATTTTGATGAGACTGTGGATGGAGTCCGCTACCTGAATCCGGGGGCCATGATGGGAAGCGTATACACATATACCTTTACTTACATGGTCCTGACCATCGACGGGGATCAGGTGAATGTCGAAAAACGGGAAATGCCGGTACAGAAAGGTTAACAGTCAAATGTAAAATAAGAACAGCCTGCGCGTTGGAAAACCTCGCGCAGGCTGTTTCTATCAGATATTGGATAACTCGGAAATTCAGGCGTTGACTTTCTTCTTGAATTCTGCGCCGACTTTGAACTTCACTGCCTTGGAAGACGGGATCTCAAGAATCTCACCGGTACGGGGATTCTTGCCGCTGTGAGCGGCTCTCTCGGTACGCTCGAAGGTACCGAAGCCAACAAGCTGCACCTTGCCGCCGTTTGCGACTTCATCCGTGACGACCGCCATAAACGCTTCCAGAGCGGCAGCGGCATCCTTCTTTGTCATTCCTGCTTTTTCTGCGATAGCAGCGGTTAATTCAGTTTTATTCATTTTGCATCTCCTTATTCAATTCCTGATAGTTTAAAGTTTAGTGCGGCGGATTATTCTGAAAATGCGCACGCCGGGTCATTATATCACAGGCTTTTTGATTTTAAAACAGTTATTTTTCCTGATTTTTTTCGGGAAGCTTTTCCGGCAGTTCTTCCGTATCCTTTGAAAGGACAAATCCTATGCGGCGGGGAGGCTGTTCCGGTTCCTCCTTCTCAACGGCGATGATCAGAAAATTCAACTGGCTCATATGCTGGATCAGTTCAGCCGGTCTTCCGTTGACCATTCCCCAGAAGTACATGAGATCAGGATCCTGATAGCCGATGTCCGTGACGATCATGGTCATGGAAGAGCCAAAGGAGGCAAGCTGGAGACCTACCTCGTGGTCATCATCCAGGCCTGACTCAAACTCGCGGATCTCGTTGACGATGCTTTCAAATTTCTGGCTGGCATACTGATAGGATTCCCGGGAACGGATGAGAGGAAGTTCCCGCATGGTTTTGAGAGGATTGAATTCCATGGCTGCAGCTGGTCTCCTTTCCGGACAGGAAGTGTATATACTTGTCACTCCAAAAAGTTCTTTACTCATTATACATGATTCCATCTCTTCTGTGACATTTCTGTGCGGATAGGCCTGATATACTTCAGACATCAAAACAAAAACAGGCCGGCAAAATGCCGGAAGAGGGGGATAAAACAATGATGAAGAAGATGAAAGCTATGATGTTCGCACTGGCAGCCTGCACCGTTTTTTCCACAGCTGCGGCAGTTCCCGCAATGGCGGCGGTCATACAGCCCAGCAACTGCGTCCTTTCCGAAAACGTGAAGCCTTCCGGTGAAAGAGTCCTGATCAGCAGCAGCGTGGCAGAGCTTAACGCGCTGAGCCGCGCCGGCAGAAGCGCAAAGAACGTCAGGGATATTTCCACAGAGTTCTGCTACAGTCATGATTATCCGGTCTACGAAGTCCGTTTCCGCACTTCCGAGGGACAGTACAAGTACACTATCGACGCGGTGACCGGTGCAGTGATGAATATTTTCCTTGCAGCCTGATCGCGACTGTACTACACACAGTAAAAAAACCTCTTGACACTGACGCAGCACCGTGCTAAACTCCCAACAATCAATGACGAGGGAAGAGTAGCACGGTCAACTGCTTTACAGGGAGCCGCAGAAAGTGAGAATGCGGCGGGCAGTACAGTGTGAATGGGCCCTCCGAGATTATCAGAGATTCACAAGAGGGGGCGCTTCACGCGTCAATATGGGTGGCACCGCAGGAGACTTTGGAAGACTCTTGTCCCATGGAAACTGTTCATGGGACAGGGTCTTTTTTTGCAGGGTGTGTGCAGAAAAAGAACCGTCCCGCCTGAAAAAGGAGGAGTTGCAATGAGTACGTACAATGGTCCCTACAAAATCTATCTTGAGGAAAATGAGATCCCGACCAGCTGGTACAATGTCCGCGCGGACATGAAGAATAAACCCGCGCCGCTTCTGAATCCCGGCACGCTGAAGCCCCTCACCTTCGAGGAGATGCAGCCGATCTTCTGCGACGAGCTGATCCGCCAGGAACTGAACAATGACGATGCCTGGATCGAGATCCCGAAGCCCATCCAGGACTTTTATAAAATGTACCGTCCGTCGCCTCTGACCCACGCGGAATTCCTGGAGAAGGCGCTGGACACTCCGGCTAAGATCTTTTACAAGTTTGAGGGCAGCAATACTTCCGGAAGCCACAAGCTGAATTCCGCCATCGCCCAGGCCTACTACGCAAAGGAGCAGGGACTGAAGGGCGTAACCACGGAGACCGGCGCCGGACAGTGGGGCACTGCGCTTTCCATGGCCTGCGCGTTCTTCGGACTGGACTGCAAGGTCTACATGGTGAAGGTGTCCTATGAACAGAAGCCCTTCCGCCGCGAGGTCATGCGGACTTACGGCGCCGACGTCACGCCGTCTCCGTCCATGGAGACGAACGTCGGACGGAAGATCCTGGCAGAGC